>NZ_JBXASU010000021.1:0-58333 GCF_058809705.1 Cupriavidus sp. MPR-AND1C
CCCGTGTGAAAGTAGGTAATCGCCAGGCTCTCCCTTGAAACCCCCCAGTACGAAAGTACTGGGGGGTTTTGCTTTTGCACGATCGAAATGCTGGATGTCTTCGGCTTCCCTCTTGCCGATTAGTTGGTTGTTCACTTTCGCCCATGCGACGATTCATCGTGATGGCGTCCACCGTCGAGTTTAGCGCGATGGCCCGGGAAGGCGGTTGGTTCCAGATCCGCTAAGCTGCCGACATCTACACCCGCCAACTCGTGGCCAGGAGGCAACCATGGATCGTCGCGACTTTCTTGCCCTTGGTAGCGTGCTGCTGCTTGCCGTCCGCGCCGGCGCAGAAGAGCTGATCGGGGAGAGCCTGAACGGCGTGGCTGCTATCGGTGTCCGGCGAGGCGCGCGAGCGCCTGCTGCGCGTCGCCGGTGCGGCTATGGCAGATGGGCAACTGAGTGCGGGTGACGTGCGCTACGGCTGGCTGGATGCTAAGGCCTTCGTGCCGGCACGCGACTTCAAGGGCATCATGCCCGAATGACAGGGAATTGGCGGTCCACGCAATCTTCTCGATGTGGCGAGTCTCGATGCCTTGCGTGGTGATCGAGCTGGCTGTTAGGGGGCGGGGGTGGGGATGAGGGTGCCGAGTATTCCCACCGTGGGAATATGGCGGGATATGGCGGGAATAGAACATCGCTTTGGGACGCGCAAACAAAAACAGCGCCTTAGCTAAGGCGCTGTTTTGTAAAGAGAATTCTGGGGTGGCTGATGGGACTCGAACCCACGACGACAGGAATCACAATCCTGGACTCTACCAACTGAGCTACAGCCACCGTCGATGTCGTTTTGCTTGGTGCCGAACGACGAAGAACAAGATCATACAATGCCAAGAGACGGATGGCTAGTACTCGGCACAAATTTTTTTGGTGCCTTCCATTAACCAGCCAGCTTGGACGATTCCTCCAACTCGAGCATTCGGCAGATAGCGGCCATGCTGCCAACCATGGTGCGTCGTTGTGCGCCCTGGTAGATGCGCACGCCTTTGGATTGGCGGAAGGGCACGGGCTTGACGGGGCGGCGGGCGGAGAGGCGGTTGGCTGGCAGCATGGCTACACCTGGTGACTTGCAACAACAGTTAGCGGTACCCGCTATGCGGGTGCGTTGGCACAATCGGGTGTCGGCTTGTTCGGGGTTCGCCCGCCTCAGCCGCACTCGTCAGAACGCGCTGGGTCGGATGAGGCCGACAGCGATGCCTTCTAGTGAGAACTCTTCGCGGCCGGCTTGCACGATGATGCTGGGGAAGTCGGGGTTCTCGGCTATCAGCTCGATGATGTCGCCGCGGCGGTTGAGGCGTTTGACGGTGACGTCGTCGCCCAGGCGCGCTACAACGATCTTGCCGTTGGCGGCTTCGCTGGCGCGCTTGACGGCGAGCAGGTCGCCATCGAGGATGCCGGCGTCGCGCATGCTGAGACCACGCACCCGGAGGAGGTAATCGGGCTGCACGTCGAACACCGAGGCGTCGACCTGGTATTGACGGTCGATGTGTTCGGCGGCGAGTATCGGGCTGCCGGCTGCGACGCGCCCGACCAGTGGCAGGGTTAGCTGCATGACGCCGGCCATAGGCAGGGAGAACTGGTCGGGCAGCTCCGAGTCGCTGCGGGAGACCTTGAGGCGGATGCCGCGGGAGGCGCCGGGGGTGAGCTCGATCACGCCTTTGCGGGCCAGGGCACGTAGGTGTTCCTCGGCTGCATTGGGTGAGGAGAAGCCGAACTTGGCGGCGATCTCGGCGCGCGTGGGCGGGAAGCCCGTGTGCTGGAGGCTGCTGCGGATCAAGTCGAAAATCTGCTGCTGTCGCGGTGTCAGGGTCGCCATGGTCGCCGGTGTTTGTGAGCACTGTATGTTTAAACAGTATGCTGTGATTTTATACAGTATCGAGTGAAGTGCAAGCGGAATTTTTGGGAGTTTGCGCATTGACAGGTGCGTCCCACGGGTCTTGGCGCGTGCCGTGACGGGCGTGCGGAGGGTTACAATCCGCGGCACCCGAAGCGTCTTGCGCTGCTTGCTGTTCAACTTTTCTGGCTCCCGGCCACTTTCCCGCCATGTCTCTCCTGCCTCGTGTCGTCGTGCTCGCTACTGGCGGCACCATTGCCGGTTCTTCTTCCAATCCAGCTAGCAGTGCGAAATACCAGGCGGCGACGGTGCCGGTGACGGCGCTGCTTGACGCGGTGCCGGCGCTGGGCGCGGTGGCGCGGATCGAAGCTGAGCAGCTCGCACAGGTAGATAGCAAGGACATGTCGTTCGCGCTCTGGTCAAGGCTGGTGGAGCGCGTGGCGTTCTGGTCCGCGCAGCCCGATGTGTCGGGCATTGTCATTACGCACGGCACCGATACCCTGGAAGAAACGGCCATGCTGCTGCACCTGGCTTGCGTGGGTACGGTGCCAGTTGTGCTGACGGCTGCGATGCGGCCGTCGACCTCGTTGTCGGCGGATGGCCCGTTGAACCTGCTGGATGCGGTGCGCGTGGCGGCGGATGCTGGCGCGACGGCGAAGGGCGTGCTGCTGGTGATCAATCAGGAGATCCACGCAGGGCGCGATGTGATGAAGGCGCACACATCGGCGGTGAATGCGTTTGTGTCTCCGGTATCCGGGCCGATTGGTTTTGTTCAGGACAACCTCGTGCGCTTTGTGCGCACCCCCAGCCGCTTGCCGGCCAAGGCCTGGCCGGTTCCTGGCGCATGGCCGCAGGTCGAGATCGTGGCTAGCTATGCGGAGCCGGGCCGGATCGTGGTGGATGCCTTGGCGCAGGCGGGCGTGTCGGGCTTGGTCGTGGCGGCGGCTGGCAACGGGTCGGTCCACCAGTCGCTGGTGGAGGCGCTGACTGATGCTGCTGGCGCGGGCGTGGCAGTGGTGCGCAGTTCGCGCACAGGAGCGGGGCATGTGGCGATTCCTGCGCCTCCCCGGCCTGCGGCGGGCGTTTTTGTTTCGGCCGGCGACCTCAATCCTTATAAGGCGCGCGTGCTCCTGGCGCTGGCTCTGGCTGCTGAGCCAGGGCTGGCAAAGGACCCGGCGGCGCTGCAGGCACTATTCACCGAAAACTGAGGCGTCTTGCTCCCGATAGCAAAAGCACGCTATACTTTAAGGCTATTCAACCTTGCTGCACCGGACATGGCGCTCGGGCAGCTTATCCAAAAGGAGCGTCAATGCGTCATTACGAAATCGTATTTATCGTCCATCCGGACCAGAGCGAACAAGTCCCGGCCATGATCGAGCGTTACAAGACGCTGGTCACGTCCCAGGAAGGCCAGATCCACCGCGTGGAAGACTGGGGTCGCCGTCAGATGGCCTACATGATCCAGAAGCTGGCCAAGGCTCACTACGTTTGCCTGAACATCGAATGCGGCAAGGAAACCCTGGCTGAACTCGAACACGCGTTCAAGTTCAACGATGCAGTGCTGCGCCACCTCATCGTTCAGACCAAGAAGGCTGAAACCGCACCGTCCCCGATGATGAAGGAAGTGCAGCGCGAAGAAGCTCGCAAGGCCGCGCAACAGACCAGCGAAGTCCAGGCCGCCTAAGTGCGGACTGTTGTGGTTGCCGCCGGCGTTGATCGCCGCAGCGGCAAGTGCGGGCATCGGTGCGGGAGAGTGCGTTGAACCAGTTAAGGCTCTGCGCAACGCTCGCGGAACGCGATGCCTTGCGTTACACCCCGGCCGGGGTCCCCGTGGTCAACTGCATCTTGCAGTACGCGGGCGAGACGGTCGAGGCGCAAACGCCCAGGCAGGTGGAGTTCGCCATCGCCGCCATGGGAATCGGTCAGATCGGCCAGCGGCTTGAGCGTACCCCGCTCGGCGCGATGCTCGACTGCGAAGGATTCCTGGCCCGCAGGCACCGCAACAGCAAGGCTCTCGTCTTTCACATCACTGGATGTAAAGCATTCGAAAAGGATTGAATCATGGCATTCGTCAAACGTGACAACAAGAACAAGAAGCGCTTCCAACAGCAAAACCCGCTGTTCAAGCGCAAGCGCTTCTGCCGCTTCACCGTGGCTGGCGTGGAACAGATCGACTACAAGGATCTGGACACCCTGAAGGATTTCATCGGCGACAACGGCAAGATCACGCCGGCCCGCCTGACCGGCACCAAGGCGCACTATCAGCGTCAGCTCGACACGGCCATCAAGCGCGCGCGTTTCCTCGCGCTGATGCCCTACACCGACCTGCACAAGAACTGATCGGCCCTAGGTCCGTTAAGGAGAAAACACGATGCAAATTATTCTGCTTGAAAAAGTCATCAACCTGGGCAACCTGGGTGACATCGTTCGCGTGAAGGACGGCTACGCCCGTAACTTCCTGATCCCGAACAAGAAGGCCCGCCGCGCTACCCAGACCGCTATCAGCGAGTTCGAAGTCAAGCGCGCCGAACTGGAAAAGGCAGCCGCTGAAAAGCTGGCAGCTTCGCAAGCCGAAGGCGAAAAGCTGAACGGCCTGACCGTGCAAATCACCCAGAAGTCGGGTGTGGACGGCCGCCTGTTCGGTTCGGTGACCAACGCCGACATCGCTGAAGCCCTGGCTGGCCAAGGCTTCAAGGTCGAGAAGGCGCAAGTGCGCCTGCCGAATGGTCCGCTGAAGGTTGTTGGCGACCACCCGGTCAGCGTCTCGCTGCACACCGACGTGCTGGTCGACGTGACGGTTTCCGTCCTGGGCGAACACGTCTAAGCTTCGGTGTTGCTGCCGGTTCCTGCTTGTCCTTCGGGCAGGTGGGAGCCGGATGCCAGCGCCACTTGCTTGACCAAACAAAAAGGCAGGAGCGCGATGCTCCTGCCTTTTTGTTTGGCCGCACCCCTTGCTTGCCCGATTGCCCGATTGCCCGATCGCTACAAGGCGGGGCCGGTTGTCCCGCCGTCACACGGCAGGATGCCCCAACGGCTGGCTGCGAATTCTCCGCCGGCGCGCTGGCGCCGACCGTTATAATCCCCCCCTATGAACGCGCCTGTCGCAGACCCCCAACTAGACAATCTCAAGGTACCGCCGCATTCCATCGAGGCCGAGCAATCGGTGCTGGGTGGCCTGCTGCTGGACAATGCCGCCTGGGACCGTATCGCCGACTTCCTGAACGAAGCCGATTTCTATCGCTTCGATCACCGGATGATCTTCCAGAGCATCTCCCGGTTGATCGCCGCGACCAAGCCCGCCGACGTCATCACCGTCTACGAGTCGCTGCAAGGCGCTGGCAAGGCGGAAGAGGTGGGCGGCCTGGCCTATTTGAATTCCCTGGCGCAGAACACGCCCAGCGCGGCCAATATCCGCCGCTATGCGGAGATCGTGCGCGAGCGCTCGGTGCTGCGCAAGCTGGTGACCGTGGCCGACGATATCGCTACCGCGGCCTTCGCCCCCAAAGGGCGCGAGGTGCGGGAGTTGCTCGACGAGGCGGAATCCAAGGTGTTCGCCATCGCCGAGGAGGGCTCGCGCGGGCAGAAGGGGTTCCAGGAAATCCAGCCGCTGCTGACCCAGGTGGTCGAGCGCATCGACGAGCTGTACCACCGGGACTCGAGCACCGACGTCACTGGCGTGCCTACCGGTTTTATCGACCTGGACCGCATGACCAGTGGCATGCAAGCGGGCGACCTGATCATCGTGGCGGGGCGCCCCTCCATGGGTAAGACCGCTTTCTCGCTGAATATCGGCGAGCACGTGGCGGTGGAGCAGGGCCTGCCGGTGGCCGTGTTCTCGATGGAAATGGCGGGTACGCAGCTGGCCATGCGTATGCTGGGCTCGGTCGGCCGGCTTGATCAGCACCGCTTGCGTACCGGCCGCCTGCTTGACGAAGACTGGCCGCGGCTCACGCATGCCATCCAGCGCATGAACGATGCGCAATTGTTCATCGACGAAACACCGGCACTGAGCTCGATGGAGCTGCGCGCCCGTTCGCGGCGGCTGGCACGACAATGCGGCCAGCTCGGACTGATCGTCATCGATTACCTGCAGCTGATGTCGGGCTCGGGCGGCGGGGAAAACCGCGCCACCGAAATCTCGGAAATCTCGCGCTCGCTCAAGGGCCTGGCCAAGGAACTCAACTGCCCGGTGATCGCACTGTCGCAGCTGAATCGAAGCCTGGAACAGCGCCCGAACAAGCGCCCGGTGATGTCCGACCTGCGTGAATCCGGCGCTATCGAGCAGGATGCCGACGTGATCCTGTTTATTTACCGCGACGAGGTCTACAACCCCGATTCGCAGGACAAGGGTACGTCCGAGATTATCATCGGCAAGCAGCGTAATGGCCCAATTGGCACCGTGCGGCTGACGTTCCTGGGGCAGTTCACCAAGTTCGACAACTTCAGCGGCGGCCCCGCCTTCTTCGACAACGACAACTGAAGCCAGTCGTGGCGCGGCTTGCCGGGCATCGTGGCTCGGTGGCCACAGTCGATCGTGCCTGCCGCGTGTCAAAGTCCCCCGGCATCGCGGCACAAACCTGTAAAATATTGCGTTTTGATGACAGCCGCCCTCGGGCGGCTGTCGTTTAATGCGTATCCGCCTGATTCAGTAACTACCCGCGGCGCCCCCGCGCTTCGACAAGGAACATTCCATGTTCGGCCGATTCATGCCCACTGAGGGCAAGTTCTTCGAATACTTCAACCAGCATGCTGATTGCGCGGTGACAGCCGCCCGCGAGCTGGAAGTGCTGGTCAACGACCTGCCCAATGCCGAGGCCCACGCCCGCCGCGTGCAGGCCACGGAAAAGAAAGCCGATCGCATCACGCATGACACGATCGACCTGCTGCACAAGACCTTCATCACGCCGCTGGACCGCGATGAGATCCACAAGCTCATCACCACGATGGACGACATCCTCGACCTGATGGAAGACGTGGCGGAGACCATTTCGCTGTACGACGTGACCAGCCTGACCGATGAGGCACGCAAGCTGGCCTCCATCTGCGTGCAGTGTTGCGACCAGGTCAAGATCGCGGTAGGCCTGCTCGAGGACATGAGCAATGCCGGCGCCATCCTGAAGACGGCGCAGCAGATCGACCAGCTCGAGTCCGAGGCTGATCGCGTGATGCGCGCCGCCATGTCCAAGCTGTTCCGCGACGAAACGGACGTCAAGCGCCTGATCAAGCTGAAGGCGATCTACGAGCAGCTCGAAACCATTACCGACAAGTGCGAGGACGTCGCCAACATTCTCGAAGGCATCGTCCTGGAAAACGCCTGAGGCACAAATCGGCATGCAAACAATACAAATGAGCCTGTGGGTCATTGGCCTGCTGGTGGCTCTCGCCCTGCTGTTCGATTTCATGAACGGCTTTCACGATGCCGCCAACTCGATTGCCACGGTGGTGTCGACGGGCGTGCTCAAGCCGCACCACGCGGTGGCCATGGCGGCCATGTGCAATGTGGTGGCGATTTTCATCTTCCACCTGAAGGTGGCGGCAACCGTCGGGACTGGCACGATCGATGTCAATATCGTCGATCACTACGTGATCTTCGGTGCCCTGATGGGTGCCATTGCCTGGAACCTGATCACCTGGTACTACGGCATACCCTCGTCGTCCTCGCACGCGCTGATCGGTGGCTTGGTCGGGGCCGCGGTGGCCAAGAGCGGCACCAGCGCACTGGTGGGCGGCGGTCTTCTCAAGACCGTGGCTTTTATCGTCATTTCGCCGCTGCTGGGCTTCCTGCTCGGTTCGCTGATGATGGTGATCGTGGCCTGGACATTCTTCCGTACGCCGCCGTCGCGGGTCGATCGCTGGTTCCGCAGGCTGCAGCTGGTCTCGGCATCGCTGTACAGCCTGGGCCATGGCGGCAATGACGCGCAGAAGACCATCGGCATCATCTGGATGCTGCTGATCGCTAGCGGCCACGTGGCGCAGGGCGGTGCGGAGCCGCCGATCTGGGTCATCGTTTCCTGCTACGTGGCGATCGGCATGGGCACCATGTTTGGTGGCTGGCGCATCGTGCGCACCATGGGCCAGAAGATCACCAAGCTCAAGCCGGTAGGCGGCTTCTGCGCGGAGACGGGCGGCGCCATCACGCTGTTCATCGCCTCGGCGCTGGGCGTGCCGGTGTCGACCACCCATACCATCACCGGCGCCATCGTCGGCGTGGGCTCGGTGCAGAAGATGTCGGCGGTGCGCTGGGGCGTGGCTGGCAACATCGTCTGGGCCTGGGTGCTGACAATTCCCGCATCTGCCTTCATGGCCGCCATCGCATGGTGGATTGGCCGGCATATCCTCTAAGCCTTCGGGTCATCGGATTCTCGCTCGACACAAGCAAACAAAAAGCCAGGCGCAATGCCTGGCTTTTTGTTTGTCGGGAAGGCCGGAGCCGAGATGGCTAACGATTGGCGAACGCGGCAATCGGATCGTCATCCACGGGGGCCGGGGGCGCAACGGAAGGCGGCGGCGATGCTGGTGCGGCCGGGGGCGCGGCCGATGCCGGTGCCTGGTTGATGCCCGATGCAACCCGCCGCGCGCCGTTGTACCGGGAGGCCCAGTACGACTTGGTCATGTCTTCGAGCCGAACCGTGCCGCCGGTGGATGGCGCGTGGACAAAGCGGTTCTGCCCGACATAGATGCCGACATGCGAATTGGCCCGGCCGGTGGTATTGAAGAAAACCAGGTCGCCCGAGGCCACTTGGCCGCGCTCCAGCGAGACGCCGCGCTCGCCCATGGCGTCGGTGGTGCGTGGCAGGTTGACGTTGGCGGCGCGCAGCACCACATAGCGGACCAGGCCGCTGCAGTCGAAGCCCGAGTCAGGCGTATTTCCGCCATAGCGATAGGGCGTGCCAACCAGCGACATCGCCTGGATGGAGACTTCTTCCAGCCCGGCGCTGGGATCCACCATGGGGGTGCCTGCCGGACGCGGCTGGGCGCTATAGCGCCCAGGCGGCGTCGAAGCGCAGGCAGCGAGCAGCAATGCCGCCGCGCAAAGCAGGGGCAGGCGGGCAGTGTGGAACACGTCGGCCTGGCTGGGCACACGTCTTCCGGCAGGGGCTATCTGGCGCAGAGGCATCCTTCTTGGTCCGATCCCGGGCCAGGAGCCGTGGCGTGAGGGGTACCGCCCGGTGAGGGTGCCTCCCCTGGCGCCTTACCAGCGCAATTGCGCGTTGTAGGTGCCCGTACTCACGTTGACCGACCTGGCCTGTCCCTTATAAGTCGCTTCGATATTGTAGCTGCCTTGCGGGGCCTTGATCAGGCACTTGGGTCCGGAAGCGGTAAAGCTGGCCACTTCGTGGCCGTCGCGCGTCATCTTGACGGCCACGTCCGCGAGGAATTCGCCGCGCTCACCCTGGGTAAACAGCAGGCCCATGTTGAAGTTCTTTTGCTGCGCGGCCAGTTGCTGTTGCTCGTCCGCGGCAATGCCGCCGCAGACATAGCTGACGGGGCCCATGGTGCGGATTACCATTTCGTCAGCGGCGAGCGCGGGACCCGCAAGCAACGAGGCCGCGGCAATCGCGGCGCTGCTGGCCAGCGCGAGCCGCAGCGGTGTGTGGTGCAGGTGGTTGTCCATCAATGTCTCCATCGATCCAACAAGCCGGGAGGGGCAAAAAAAGCGCCCGCCAGGCGCCGGCACGCGAAATGCCGAAATGGCGGGCGCTCCGGATGCTTTGATGCTAGGCCACGCCGGCAGGCAAATCTGCCGGTCGCGGTCCTACAAGGCATCCGATGGTGCCAGAAGTTGCGAAAGCTTAGTCTTCAGCGATGATGCGCCCCCGCCCCTTAGAGGACATCCGCGGCATGGTCGGCCAGGCGCGAGCGTTCGCCGCGCGCCAGCGTCACATGGCCACTGTGGCTCCAGCCTTTGAACCGGTCGACCACGTAGGTAAGACCGGACGATCCTTCGGTCAGGTAAGGCGTGTCGATCTGCGCGATGTTGCCCAGGCAGATGATCTTGGTGCCGGGGCCGGCACGCGTTACCAGCGTCTTCATCTGCTTGGGCGTCAGGTTCTGGGCCTCGTCGATGATGACGAACTTGTTGACGAAGGTGCGTCCGCGCATGAAGTTCATGCTCTTGACCTTGATGCGCGAGCGGATCAGTTCCTGAGTCGCCGCGCGGCCCCACTCGCCGGCGCTGTCGTCGCTCTTTTGCAGCACTTCAAGGTTGTCGTCGAAGGCGCCCATCCAGGGCTGCATCTTTTCTTCCTCGGTGCCCGGCAGGAAGCCGATGTCCTCGCCGACCGGCACGGTGGCGCGGGTGACGATGATCTCGTTGTAGAGCTTCTGGTCGAGCACCTGCTCCAGGCCCGCCGCCAGCGCCAGCAGGGTCTTGCCGGTACCGGCCTGGCCCAGCAGGGTGACGAAGTCGATCTCCGGATGCATCAGAAGGTTGAGCGCGAAGTTCTGCTCGCGGTTGCGGGCGGTCACGCTCCACACATTGTTCTTGTGGTGCGTGTAGTCCTTGAGCGTTTGCAGCAGCGCAGTCTTGCCGTTGATTTCCTTGACCTGGGCGTACAGCGGCAGGCTACCGTCGCTGGGTTCCAGGAAGACAAACTGGTTGACCAGGAAAGAGGGCACCAGCGGCCCCGTCAGGCGATAGAACATCGCGCCGGACTTCGGATCCTGCCAGCTTTCCACCCCCTTGCCATGCTTGGCCCAGAAGTCGTTGGGCAGCAGCATCACGCCCGAGTACAGCAGGTCCTTGTCCTCGAGGACCTGGTCATTGAAGTAATCCTCGGCGGGCAGGCCGAGCGCGCGCGCCTTGATGCGCATGTTGATGTCTTTCGACACCAGCACGACCTGGCGCTCCGGGAACTGCTGCTGCAGGGCGCTGACCACGCCCAGGATCTGGTTGTCAGCCTTGCCCTGCGGCAGGCCGTCGGGCAGCTTGATCTCATTGAGCTTGGTTTGCAGGAACAGCTTGCCCTGCGCGTCGCGGTTGCCCAGCTTGGCGAGCGGCAAGCCGTCGTCGAGCACGCCGTCGGTGCCGCCCACCAGCGCGTCGAGCGTGCGGCTGACGGTGCGGGCGTTGCGCGCGACTTCGCTCATGCCCTTCTTGTGGTTGTCCAGTTCCTCGAGCGTCATCATCGGCAGATAGACGTCGTGCTCTTCGAAACGGAACAGCGAGGACGGGTCGTGCATCAGCACATTGGTGTCCAACACGAACAGCTTGCTGGGGCCGGTGTGTTTCTGCATGCGACGGTTGGTCGTGCCGGGGGCCTTGGCGGGAGCCTTGGGCACGGCGGCCAGCGATGGCACGGACTTCAGCGCGGACGGCGGCGCATCCTTGGTGCGCGCTCGCGTCGAACCGCTGGCGCTGGCCACCACGGCCGGCGCATTTTCCGCTTTGCTAGTTCCGGTTTCCAGCAAGGCCACACGCTCCAGCGCCGGCACAGGTTTCTTTCCCTGCGACGCTGATTTGGCCTTAGTCAGCTTGGTCACCGGGGCGAATTCGCTCGGGTCAAGCAATTGGGCAGGCTTGGCGGGCATGGTCGGCAGCGGCATGCTAGGCTTTCCTTTCAGGGGGAGAAGACGGCTGGAAAACGGCGCAGGACACTGGCGCGGCCGCATGGCGCCGCGTACTCGGGGATCGTGTCCTGCGTGCAAAACACACAAACAAAAAAGCCGCCAACCTGGGTGGCAGGTTTGGCGGCTTTCTTTCGGACCGGAGACACGGCAGGTCCGCTACCGGCCTGTGGCAGGGTGCGCCTGGGCCGGGACGATGAAGCAGCGTGGCATCCGGATCTTGAACTCATTAAAGGTCAATGTATCCGAAGGTTTTCTCTTTTGCAATCGCTTGCCGAGAGGACTTTTGAAGGTGTTGCTGCGCCGCATTAAAGCGCCGGGCCGAGCCATCGTGGATCAAGCCCCGGATCAGAGCCCGCGCACGATTTCCAGTACCTCGTCGACGTGGTTGGGCACCTTGATGCCGCGCAGCGCATGGCGCAGGATGCCCTTGCCGTCGATGATGAAGGTGCTGCGCTCGATGCCGCGCACTTCCTTGCCATACATTTTCTTCATCTTGATGACATCGAACAGATGGCACACAGCTTCATCGCCATCGGAGATCAACTCGAAGGGCAGTTCCAGCTTGGCCTTGAAGTTCTCGTGTGACTTCAGGCTGTCGCGCGAGATGCCGAAGACCACCGTGCCTGCCTTGACGAAGGCGTCATGCTGGTCGCGGAAGTTCATGGCTTCGGTGGTGCAGCCCGGGGTGTTGTCCTTGGGATAGAAATACAGGACGACGGTCTTGCCACGCTGGGCGGCAAGGCTGAACGTGCCGCCGGTGGCGGGCGCGCTGAAATCGGGTACGGGCTGGCTGAGACTGGCTGTTGTCATTCTTATGGCTCCTGGGAGGGACAGGAAGGGGGTGGCTGCGTGAGTGCGGCCACCATGGTGGCGGCAGATGGGGGCAGGGCGGCTAACTTCAAGCGTGGCGTGTGCCTAACTTGCGAGAACCGGCCTTCCGGGCCGCCGGGCGGGCTCAGGCAGGCTCCTCCAGCAGCAGGATGGCCGCCACTTTGCGGCCTTCAGCCATCAGGATGTTGTATGTGCGGCAGGCGGCTTGCAGATCCATGGCGTCCACCCCGACATGCAGGCGCGCCAGTGAGGCGGTCAGCCGGGGATGCGGGAAGCGCAGGCGGCTGCCGGTGCCCAGCAGCACCACCTCGGGCGAGTGCGCCAGCAGGCCCTCGAAATGCGCGGGTTCCAGGTCTTCGAAGCGTTGCACCGGCCAGGGCTGGATCTCGCCTTCGGGCATGACCAGCACGGATTGGGTGTGGCGCACCATATTGATTTCGATATAGCCCGGGCCGTACGACGTTACCGTATTGAGGGCATTGGGCTGGTCAGCGTGGAGTTTCAAGGGCGAACCTTATCTGGCGCTGCCCTGCGCGGCGCGCGCGGCGACTCGGCCGGGGCAGCGCAGGGCGGGTTGATAGCATTTTGGGGCAGGCGGGCCGGGCGGCTTTGCCGCAGCCCCGTGGTACCGGCGGCGTACGCTGCAATGCAAGAATCCCTGCCGAAGTCTGTCATAATCCGATAAATTATAGCTTTTGCCTCCCTGCCTGCCACGTTTTGCGTTGCAACGCAGCGCACAGGCTACCCGGGCCGCTCCATTTCCACCCAGATTCCCTAGATAGCCGCCGCTACCCGGTGGCGCTTGCCTCCTGCCAACATCGCCGTGAAACCGATCCAGAAATCCAACAAGCTCAACAATGTTTGCTATGACATCCGCGGCCCGGTGCTGGAGAAGGCCAAGCAGATGGAGGAGGAAGGCCACAAGATCATCAAGCTGAACATCGGCAACCTGGCCGTCTTCGGCTTCGATGCGCCGGAAGAGATCCAGCAGGACATGATGCGCAACCTGCCCAATTCGGCTGGCTATTCGGACTCCAAGGGCATCTTCGCCGCGCGCAAGGCGATCATGCACTACACGCAGCAGAAGAATATCGAGGGTGTGGGGCTGGACGACATCTACGTTGGCAACGGTGCCTCCGAGCTGATCGTGATGTCCATGAACGCGCTGCTCAACAGCGGCGACGAAGTGCTGGTCCCGGCGCCGGACTATCCGTTGTGGACCGCGGCGGTGAGCCTGTCGGGCGGCACCCCGGTGCACTATGTGTGCGACGAGGCCAATGAGTGGATGCCCGACCTGGACGATATCCGCGCCAAGATCACGCCGAATACCAAGGCCATCGTCGTCATCAACCCGAACAACCCCACAGGCGCGCTGTATTCGGACGCGTTGCTCAAGTCCATTGTGGCGATCGCGCGCGAACACGGCCTGATCATCTTTGCCGACGAGATCTACGACAAGGTGCTGTACGACGGCCATAGCCACACGTCCATCGCCGCGTTGTCGACCGATGTGCTGACCGTGACCTTCAACGGCCTGTCCAAGAACTACCGCTCGTGCGGCTACCGCGCCGGCTGGATGGTGGTGTCGGGCGACAAGCGGCCCGCGCTGGACTATATCGAGGGGCTGAACATGCTGTCCTCGATGCGCCTTTGCGCCAACGTGCCGGCCCAGTGGGCCATCCAGACCGCGCTGGGCGGCTACCAGAGCATCAACGACCTGGTGGGCGAAGGCGGGCGCCTGCGCCGCCAGCGCGATCTAGCCCATGAGCTGATCACGCAGATCCCGGGTGTGACCTGCGTCAAGCCCAAGGCGGCGCTGTACCTGTTCCCCAAGCTCGACCTGTCGATGTACCCGATCCAGGACGACCAGGAGTTCATTTATGAGCTGCTGCAGGAGTCCAAGGTGCTGCTGGTGCAGGGCACTGGCTTCAACTGGGGCAAGCCCGACCATTTCCGTATCGTGTTCCTGCCCCACGAGGAAGACCTGCGCGAGGCCATCAGCCGCGTCGGGCGCTTCCTCGAGACCTACCGCAAACGCCACGGCCGCGCGGCCTGAACCGGCACGCTTGCGGCGCAATCCATTTTTCAGCAACTCAGAGTCAGATCGTCCATGAATCCCATCAAAGTAGGCCTGCTTGGCATCGGTACCGTCGGTAGCGGCACGTTCAATGTGCTGCAACGTAACCAGGAAGAAATCCGCCGCCGCGCCGGGCGCGGCATCGAGATTGCCATGGTGGCCGACCTCAACACCGAACGCGCCCGCGAGCTGACCGGTGGGCAGGTCGAGGTGGTGGCCGATGCCAACGAGGTCGTCACCCGTCCCGAGATCGACATCGTGATCGAGCTGATCGGCGGATACGGCATCGCCCGCGAACTGGTGCTCAAGGCCATCGAGAATGGCAAGCACGTGGTCACCGCCAACAAGGCGCTGCTGGCCGTGCATGGCAACGAGATCTTCGAAGCCGCGCGCAAGAAGGGCGTGATCGTCGCCTTCGAAGCCGCGGTCGCCGGTGGCATCCCCATCATCAAGGCGCTGCGCGAAGGCCTGACCGCCAACCGCATCGAGTGGATCGCCGGCATCATCAACGGCACCACCAACTTCATCTTGTCGGAAATGCGCGACAAGGGCCTGGACTTCGGCACCGTGCTCAAGCAAGCGCAAGCGCTGGGCTATGCCGAGGCCGATCCCACCTTCGACATCGAAGGCATCGACGCGGCGCACAAGATCACGTTGATGAGCTCGATCGCCTTTGGCATGCCGGTGCAGTTCGACAAGGCCTACGTGGAAGGCATCACCAAGCTATCGGCCGTGGATATCCGCTACGCCGAAGAGCTGGGCTACCGCATCAAGCTGCTGGGTCTCACGCGTCGCCGCGAGAACGGCATCGAGCTGCGCGTGCACCCGACGCTGGTGCCGGCCAAGCGCCTGATCGCCAACGTGGAAGGCGCCATGAACGCCGTGCTGGTGCAAGGTGACGCCGTGGGCGCCACGCTGTACTACGGCAAGGGTGCCGGCGCCGAGCCGACCGCTTCGGCCGTGATCGCCGACCTGGTCGACGTGACCCGCCTCCACACTGCCGACCCCGAGCACCGCGTGCCGCACCTGGCCTTCCAGCCAGACGAACTGTCCAGCGTGCCGGTGCTGCCGATCGAAGAAGTCACCAGCTCGTACTACCTGCGCATGCGTGTGGCGGACGAGGCCGGCGTGCTGGCCGACATCACCCGTATCCTGGCTGACGCCGGCATCTCCATCGATGCCATGCTGCAGAAGGAGTCGCGTGAAGGCGAGCCGCAGACCGACATCATCATGCTCTCGCACCTCACCCTCGAGAAGCAGGTCAACGCCGCCATCGCCAAGATCGAGGCGCTGCCGACCGTGCTGTCGGCCGTCACGCGCCTGCGCATGGAAGAACTGAACTGAACGCACCGATGAAATACCAGTCGACGCGCGGCCATGAGATGCCGCAAACCTTCTCCGAGATCCTGCTGGGCGGCCTGGCGCCGGACGGCGGCCTGTACCTGCCCCGGGAGTACCCGCAGGTCACGGCCGACGAGCTGGAGGCCTGGCGCAAGCTGTCGTACGCCGATCTCGCCTTTGAAGTCCTGTCCCGCTTCTGCGACGACATCCCGGCCGAGGACCTGCGCGCCCTGACGCGCAAGACCTACACCGCCGAGGTGTACTGCAACGCCCGCCCCGGCGACAACACCGCCGACATCACCCCGTTGCGCACGCTGGGCGAAGAGGGCGGCACGCAGCTGCAGCTGCTGGGCCTGTCCAATGGCCCCACGCTGGCCTTCAAGGACATGGCCATGCAGCTGCTCGGCAACCTGTTCGAGTACGCGCTGGCGCGGGCCGGACAGGAGCTGAACATCCTGGGCGCTACCTCCGGGGATACCGGCAGCGCGGCGGAATACGCCATGCGCGGCAAGCGCGGCATCCGCGTGTTCATGCTCAGCCCGCACCGCAAGATGAGCGCGTTCCAGACCGCGCAGATGTTCAGCCTGCAGGACCCGAACATCTTCAACCTGGCGGTGGAAGGGGTGTTCGACGACTGCCAGGACATTGTCAAGGCGGTCTCGAACGACCTCGGCTACAAGGCTCGCCAGAAGATCGGCACGGTCAACTCGATCAACTGGGCGCGCGTGGTGGCCCAGGTGGTGTACTACTTCAAGGGCTGGCTGCTGGCTACCGACGGTCCGGGCCAGAAGGTCTCGTTCTGCGTGCCGTCGGGCAATTTCGGCAACGTCTGCGCGGGCCATATCGCGCGCATGATGGGCCTGCCGATCGACAAGCTGGTGGTTGCCACCAACGAGAACGACGTGCTCGATGAGTTCTTCCGCACCGGTACCTACCGCGTGCGTAAGTCGGCCGAGACGTATCACACCTCCAGCCCGAGCATGGACATCTCGAAGGCGTCGAACTTCGAGCGCTTTGTCTTCGACCTGCTGGGCCGCGATGGCGACAAGCTGGCCAAGATGTTCCGCGAAGACGTCGACACCAAGGGCGGCTTCGATCTGTCCGGCACACCGGAATTCGAGCGCATCCGCGCCTTCGGCTTCGTCTCGGGCCGCAGCACGCACGAAGATCGCCTCGCCACCATCCGCGACCTGTCCGAGCGCTACGGCATCACCATCGACACCCACACCGCCGATGGCATCAAGGTCGCGCGCGAGCATCTCACGCCCGGCGTGCCGATGCTGGTGCTGGAAACCGCGCTGCCGGCCAAGTTCGCCGACACCATCCGCGCGGCGCTTGGCCATGAGCCGGAGCGTCCGGCAGCCTTCGAAGGCATCGAAAACCTGCCGCAGCGCTTCGAGGTGATGCCGGCGGATGCCGACCGGATCAAGGCTTACATCGCCGGCCACACCGGCCTGTAGCCCCGGCCGCTGCCGGCGGTGTTCCTGCCGGCAGCGCGCCAACTCGCTACAATCAGACTTGCCGAGCAGAAATCGCACGGCCCTCGCATTGCTCCGGATGTATCGGGGGCGGTACGCGGGCCGTTTCCCATGGGCGCCGAATGGCCATGGGTTTGCGGTCTGACACTGCTTACGCTGACTACGCTGTCTCACTTACCCGTTTTCCTCATGACCCAAGCCGCCGCGCCCGCACGCCCCCCCATGTTGACCATGGCTCAGGCCCTCGAAGCCTTGCTGGCCGGCGCCCGCCCGCTCGCCGAGGCAGAGCGCATCGCCACGCTCGACGCCAATGGCCGCGTGCTGGCCGCGCCGGTGTCGAGCACGCTGGACGTGCCGCCGGCCGACAACACCTCGATGGATGGCTACGCGGTACGCAGCGCCGACCTGGCGGCGCCCGGCACGCGCCTGCGGGTGGCCCAGCGCATCCCCGCCGGCCATGTCGGCACGGCACTGGCGGCCGGCACGGCGGCGCGCATCTTTACCGGTGGGCTGATTCCGCCGGGGGCCGACGCAGTGGTCATGCAGGAGCAGTGCGTGGCGCAGGGTGAGGATGTGATCGTCAATCACACGCCGCAGCCGGGCGAGTGGATCCGCCGGGCCGGCGAGGACATCCGCGCCGGCAGCGTGATCCTGCCGGCCGGCACGCGCCTGACGCCGCAGGCGCTGGGCCTGGCGGCCTCGGTGGGGCAGGCGTCGCTGGACGTGGTGCGGCGCGTCAAGGTGGCCGTGTTCTTTACCGGCGACGAGCTCGCCATGCCGGGCGAGCCGCTCAAGCCGGGCGCCATCTACAACTCCAACCGATTCACGCTGCGCGGGCTGCTGGAAAACCTCGGCTGCGAGGTCAGCGATTTCGGCATCGTGCCTGACACCCTGGCCGCGACGCGCGACACCCTGCGCCGGGCAGCCGAGGGGCATGACCTGATCATCACGTCGGGTGGCGTCTCCGTGGGCGAGGAAGACCATATCAAGCCGGCAGTCGAGGCCGAAGGGCGGCTCAACCTGTGGCAGATCGCCATCAAGCCGGGCAAGCCGCTGGCGTTCGGCGAGGTGGCGCGCGCCGGGCAGGCGCCGGCGTTTTTCCTGGGGCTGCCGGGTAATCCGGTCTCGAGCTTCGTTACCTTCCTGCTGTTTGTGCGGCCTTTCATCCTGCGGCTGCAAGGCGTGCAGGACGTGATGCCGCGCCGGCTGCCGCTGCGTGCCGATTTCGACCTGCCCAAGGGCGACCGCCGCAACGAGTTCCTGCGCGTGCGCCTCAACCAGGCCGGCGGGCTCGACCTGTTCCCCAACCAGAGCTCGGGCGTGCTCACTTCCACGGTGTGGGGCGAAGGCCTGGTCGACAACCCGCCCAACCAGCCGATCGCGCGGGGAGATACTGTGCAGTTCATCGGCTTCGACGGCCTGCTGGCATAAGGAGCGAGACCGCCATGAACATCGAACTCCGTTTTTTTGCCAGCGTGCGCGAGCAGTTGGGCCTGGGGCAGGAGCGCGTCGCGGTGCCGGCCGAGGTGGCTACCGTGGCGGACCTGCGCCATTGGCTTGGAGCCCGCGGCGGCGCCTGGGCCGAGGTGCTGGCCGAGGGCCGTGCCTTGCGCATGGCCGTGGACCATGAGGTGGCCAGTGCGGATAGTGTGTTGGCCGAGGGCTGCGAAGTGGCGTTTTTCCCCCCCGTGACCGGAGGCTGAAATGAGCGTCAGAGTACAGCGCGAGGATTTCGACCTGGGTGCCGAGGTGATGGTACTGCGCCGTGAGCAGCCAGGCGTGGGCGCGGTGGCCAGCTTTGTCGGCACGGTGCGCGACATGAACGACGGCAGCGCGGTCAGCGCGATGGAGCTGGAGCACTATCCCGGCATGACCGAAAAGGCGCTGGCCCGGATCGAAGCGGTGGCGCGGGAGCGCTGGGCGCTGCTTGGCGTCACCATCGTGCATCGCGTCGGCCCCTTGCTGCCGCTGGACCAGATCGTGCTGGTGGCGGTAGCCTCCGCCCATCGCGGCAACGCCTTTGCCGCCTGCGAATTCATCATGGATTACCTCAAGTCCGAGGCGCCGTTCTGGAAGAAGGAGCAGACGCCGCAGGGCGCGCGCTGGGTCGACGCGCGCGTGACCGATGCGTCCGCGCTGGCGCGCTGGGGCATTCGCTCGCTCAATGCCAGCGCAGAGGGCGAGGGCCAGGGCGAGGTGGAGCCGGCGGAACCCTTGGGTCTCAAGCGCTGATGGGCGCGCTCGGTTTTGTGGCGGTCGGGGTCGGGGCCGCGGTGGGAGCTTGGCTGCGCTGGGCGTTCTCAGTGTTGTGGAATGCCGCCAACCCGGCGTTGCCCTATGGGACACTGACGGCCAACCTGGTCGGCGGCTACCTGATCGGGCTGGCGGTGGGATTCTTCGGCGCGCATACGGAGTTGCCGCCCGAATGGCGCTTGCTGGCGGTGACCGGCTTCCTGGGCGGCCTGACCACGTTTTCCACGTTTTCCAGCGAGGTCGTGGGCAACCTGATTGCGGGCGACTATGGCTGGGCGGCGGTCCACCTGCTGGCACACCTTGGCGGTTCGCTGCTGCTGACCGCGCTGGGCCTGTGGACCTATCGGCTGCTGGCCTGAGCGTCCGTTGACGCCAATGAGCCTGACGACGCCAATGAATCCAGCCACGCAAGCATCTGCGCCAGCGCGGCGTTAAAGGCGGCCGGCCGTTCCATGTGCGGGGCATGGCCGGTGCCGCCGATGGTGACAAGCCGGGCAGCCGGCTGCAGCGCCAGCGTGGCCTGCCCCACTGCTGGCGCGTAGAGGCGGCTGCGCTCCCCGACCAGATGGAACAAAGGCAGGCGAGCATCGCGCAACGCCGCGCGGTAATCCTGGCGGGCCATGTCTTCCCACAACGCGGCAAGCGCATCCGGCGCGCACTGGCGCATGATGCCGGCGATCCGGTCCATCTCGAGCGCATCGGGTTTGCTGCCGGCGGCCCATAAGCCGGCGCGCACCGAGTCGATCAGGCGCGGCCAGTCCTGGCGCACATGCGCGGCCATGTGGGCCGCCTGCGCGGTGTCGTAGTGCGCATGCAGGCCATGCGGCCAGTCCGCCGCGCTGGCCAGCCGCGGTGTCATGTCGATGGCGCCGATTGCCGCCAAGGGCAGGGTGGGCTCACCGCGCATCAACTCCCAGGCCACCATGGCGCCCATCGACCACCCAATTACCACCACGTCCTGCAGTCCCAGGTACCCGATCAACCCGGCCGCATCGGCGGCAAGTTGCGCAAGGCTGGCTTGTCCGGCGTGCGGCAGTGCAGCAGACAAGCCATGCCCGGCATGGTCCGGGGCGATCACACGATAGCCATCACGCGCCAGCGCGCGCTGGCCGTCGAACGCCTCGCCGGATAGCGACCAGCCGTGCAGCAACAGCAGTGCCCGGCCATCGCCGGCCTCCCGCCAGCCGGGCCGCGAGCCGGAAGCCGGGTGGCTATCAAAGGCGGGGACGGGCTCGGCGTTAGTCATGGCGTGTGAAGCATCCAATGGCGAACTTCCAGTCTGGGTGTCTGGCCTGGCCACCACGTGCGTGGCCAAAGCTCCGGGTAAGCCATGTATTGACATACGGATCGCTAACTTTATATCATGAAACATGAATCAGTTATCATGTTTTAAGGGTCGCCGGAGCAGGCGGTTTCCGCGGTGCAATGCCGCTGCCTGACTGCCGTTTTCCGGTCTGACCAGCCACTGCGGAGCCCCGATGTCCCTTACCGAATCCGGCGTCAGCCAGCCCAAGACCGCGCGCGGCCAGAAGACCCGCGAAGCGCTGCTGCGCGCCGCCGAGAAAGTGTTCGGCGAGAAGGGCTACTACGTGGCTTCGATCTCCGAGATCACGCAGGAGGCAGAGGTGGCCATGGGCACCTTTTATCTCTATTTCAAGGACAAGGAAGACATCTTCCGCGCGCTGGTGCAGCACATGCTGGAACTGGTGCGGGCCCATTTGCGCAAGCACGTTGGGCCGGCGCAGACACAGATCGAGGCCGAGCGGCTCGGGCTCAAGGCGTTCCTGTCCTTTGTGTCGCGCCACAAGAATCTGTATCGCATCGTGCTCGATTCCTATTCGGTTGACGAGACTATCTACAGCAGTTACTTCCAGGTGTTCGCCGACGTCTATAGCCGGCGCCTGGGCAAGGCCGAGGAGCAAGGCGAGATCTCGCCGGGCGACGCCGAAGTGCGGGCGTGGTGCCTGATCGGCATCAGCAATTTCCTGGGCATGCGTTATGCGCTGTGGAAGCGGCCGGCGTCGATGGACAAGGTGGTGGATACGGCCTTTGACATGATTTCGCACGGGCTGGCGGCGCGATGAGCGCGTTGGTGCTGGTCGAACGTGTTGGCAGCACGGCCGTGCTTCGGCTCAATCGCGCCGAGCGGCACAACAGCCTGGTGCCGGAACTGCTCGAAGCGCTGCTGGCCGCGCTGGAGCGCATGGAGGCGGACCCGGATGTGCGCGCCGTGGTGCTGAGCCATGCGGGGCGCTCGTTTTCCACGGGCGGCGATGTCGGTGCTTTTGCCGCCTTTGTGCCGCAAAGCGCGGAGTTGGCGCAGTATGCGCAGCGCCTGCTCGGCCTGCTCAACGCAGCCATCCTGCGCCTGGCGGCGCTGCGCTGCCCGGTGATCGCGGCGGTGGAGGGCTGGCTGACGGGGGGCTCACTGGGCTTGGTGCTGGCCTGCGACATGACGGTGCTGGGCGAGGGCACGCGCATTGCGCCTTACTACACCGTGGTGGGATTCAGCCCGGACGGTGGCTGGACGGCGATGCTGCCGCGACTGATCGGCGTCGCACGCTCGCGGGCGATCCAGCTTGAGAACGCCACGCTGACGGCCAGCCAGGCCGTGGCACTGGGCCTGGCGACGCATCTCGCGCCGGCCCGCGAGGCCGAGGCGATGGCGCTGTCCCTGGCGGCCGGCCTGAAGGACAAGGTACCCGGCAGCGTGGCGCATACGCGCGCGCTGCTGCGCTGGGATGCCGATGCGCTGGCCGCCGGGCTTGAGCGCGAGCGCGTGGCGTTCGTGGCGCAGGTGACGAGCGCCGAAGCGGCGGCAGGCATGCGCCGCTTCCTTGGCAATGGGCGCACAGGATAAGGCAGCAAACGGAAAGGCACGACAGCAGGAAAGAGCACAGCAAAGCGAAACAGCACCAAGCAGGCAGGATCCGCACTTGCAACGACAAGCGACACCCTCAGAGGAGACAAGAATGCAATTCAAGCACCGAGCCGCTGGCGCCATCGCACTGGCCAGCCTGCTGGCCGCCGGCGGCGCCCTTGCCAAGGACATCCGCATCGCCCACGTCTATGACAAGACCGGGGCGCTCGAGGCCTACGCTAAGCAGACCCAGACCGGGCTGATGATGGGGCTGGATTACGCCACCAACGGCACCATGATGGTCAACGGCAACAAGCTGGTGGTGATGGAGAAGGACGCCCAGGGCAAGCCCGACGTGGCCAAGGCCCAGCTTGCCGCGGCGTATAGTGATGATCGCGCGGATATCGCCGTGGGGCCGACGTCCTCCGGCACGGCGCTGGCGATGCTGCCGGTGGCTGAGGAGTACAAGAAGATCCTGTTGGTCGAGCCCGCCGTGGCGGATTCCATCACCGGCGAGAAGTGGAACCGCTACATCTTCCGCACCGGCCGCAATTCGTCGCAGGACGCCATCTCCAACGCCGTGGCGCTGGACAAGCCCGGCGTGCAGATCGCCACCCTGGCGCAGGACTACGCCTTTGGCCGTGACGGCGTGAAGGCCTTCAAGGGCGCGCTCAAGAACGCCAGGATCGTGCACGAGGAATACCTGCCGACCAACACCACGGACTTTACCGCCGGGGCGCAGCGCTTGTTTGATTCGCTCAAGGACAAGCCGGGCCGCAAGATCATCTTCATCATCTGGGCGGGCGCCGGCAACCCGTTCAAGATTGCCGACCTCGATCCCAAGCGCTACGGCATCGAGATCGCCACCGGCGGCAATATCCTGCCCGCCATGAGCAACTACAAGAACTTCCCCGGCATGGAAGGCGCGACGTATTACTACTTCGGCATTCCCAAGAACAAGGCCAACGAGTGGCTGGTGTCCAACCATTACACCAAGTTCAAGTCGCCGCCCGATTTCTTCACCGCGGGCGGCATGACGGCTGGCATCGCGCTGGTCGAAGCGCTCAAGAAGACCAATGGCGACACCAACACCGAGAAGCTGATCGGCGCGATGGAGGGCATGTCGTTCGAGACGCCCAAGGGCAAGATGACCTTCCGCAAGGAAGACCACCAGGCGCTGCAGTCGATGTACCACTTCAAGATCAAGGTCGATCCTGCGTTCGCCTGGGGGGTGCCCGAGCTGGTCCGCGAGATCAAGCCGGAGGAAATGAACGTGCCGATCCGCAACAGGCGGTGATGACAGTGGGCGCCGCTTCCATCGATACAACGGCAGCGCTCTCGCGGGCGGTGGCAGGGCCGCCCGCGCTCGAGACGCGAGACCTCACCATCCGCTTTGGCGGGCACGTGGCGGTCAATGCGGTCTCCTGCGCGTTTCGTCCCGGCGAGCTGACCTGCATCGTCGGCCCCAACGGGGCTGGCAAGACCACGTACTTCAACCTGATCTCGGGCCAGTTGCCGCCCAGCGCCGGGCAGATCCTGCTCGGCGGCGAGGACGTGACGCGTCTGCCGGTGCCGCACAAGGCGCTGCGCGGCATTGGCCGCGCCTTCCAGCTGACCAGCCTGTTTCCCAATCTGTCGGTGTTCGAGAACGTGCGCCTGGCGGTGCAGTCGCGCCGGCGCATCGGGCTGGATCTGTGGAGCGTGTGGAGCGCAAACCGCGCGGTCCGCGAGCAGGCCGAGGACTGTCTGGAACGGGTGGCCCTGGCCGACAAGCGCCACCTGCCGGTGGCCTCTTTGCCGCACGGCGACCAGCGCAAGCTGGAGGTGGGCATCCTGCTGGCGCTGCAGCCGCGCATCTTCATGTTCGACGAGCCGACCGCCGGCATGAGCGTGGACGAGGTGCCGGTGATCCTTGGCCTGATCCAGGAGATCAAGCGCGACAAGAGCAAGACGGTGCTGCTGGTGGAACACAAGATGGATGTGGTGCGCTCGCTGGCCGACCGCATCATCGTGCTGCATAACGGTAACCTGATGGCCGACGGCGATCCGGCCGAGGTGATCGCCTCGCCGATCGTGCAGCAGGCGTACCTGGGCATCGCCGCCGGCGACGAGAGCGCGCAGCAGGAGGGCAGTCATGGCTGAAGCACCGGCAGCACCCGCAGCACCCGCAGCACCCGCAGCACCCGCATTAACTGCAGCACCCATCCTGAGCCTGGACGGCGTGCAGACGCATATCGGGCCGTATCATATCCTGCACGGCGTGAGCTTTGCCGTGCCGCGCGGCGGCGTGACCATGCTGCTGGGGCGCAACGGCGCGGGCAAGACCACCACGCTGCGCACCATCATGAACCTGTGGCAGGCGAGCGAAGGGCGGATCGTGTTCGACGGGGCCGACATCACGCGCCGCGGCACGCCTGCCATCGCGCAGGCCGGCATCGCCTATGTGCCGGAGAACATGAGCGTGTTCTCCGAGCTGACGGTGGCCGAGAACATGCGGCTGGCCGCGCGCAGCGGCGCGATCGACGGGCAGCGGCTTGACTGGGTGTTCCGCATGTTCCCCGCGCTGAAGATCTTCTGGCACCAGCGTGCCGGCGTGCTGTCCGGCGGGCAGAAGCAGATGCTGTCGGTGGCGCGCGCCATCATCGAGCCGCGCAGGCTGCTGATCGTGGACGAGCCGACCAAGGGCCTGGCGCCGGCCATCATCCAGAACATGATCACGGTGTTCCGCGAGCTCAAGCAGACGGACGTAGCGATCCTGCTGGTGGAGCAGAACTTCCACATGGCGAAGTCGGTGGGGGACGCCGTTGCCGTGATGGATGACGGGCGCGTGGTGCATACGGGAACGATGGCGGCGCTGGCGGGCGACGAGAGCCTGCAGCAGCGGCTGCTCGGTTTGTCGCTGGCGGCGCACCAGTAGCGCGTCACCGGTTGTGGCCAGCAAGACAAGGCAGACAAGACACATAACAAGATATCGTCAGGACCGAGACAATGGCGAGTACAAGCTCCTTACCCACCAACCCGGCGACACCGGCCAATCTGCCCAAGGTCCGGCTCGACTGGACCCCGCTGGCGCTGGCGCCGCTGCTGATGCTGCTGGCCTATCCCCTGATCGGCAGCGGTTCGACCTGGCTTACGCTGACCATCGCCGGCCTTGCCATGGGCATGATCGTGTTCGTGGTGTCGTCGGGCCTGACGCTCGTGTTTGGGCTGATGGACGTGCTCAACTTTGGACACGGCGCGTTTATCGCGTTGGGAGCCTATGTGGCGGCATCCGTGCTGCTGCCGCTGGGCGCCTGGGTCGAGGCAGACAGCCTGTGGCTCAACCTGGCGGTGTTTGGCCTGGCCATCCTGGCGGCGATGGCGGCGGCGGGCGTCATCGGTTTCCTGTTCGAGCGCATCGTGGTGCGCCCGGTCTACGGCCAGCACCTCAAGCAGATCCTGATCACCATGGGCGGCATGATCGTGGCCGAGCAGCTGATCAAGGCGATCTGGGGGGCCGAGACCATCGCGCTGCAGGTGCCCACCACCTTCCGCGGCGCGGTGCTGCTGGGCGACGCGGCCATCGAGAAGTACCGGCTTATCGCCGTGGTGCTCGGACTGGTTATTTTTATCTCCATGGTGCTGGTGCTCAACCGCACGCGCATCGGCCTGCTGATCCGGGCCGGCGTGGAGAACCGCGAGATGGTGGAGTCGCTCGGCTACCGCATCCGGCTCTTGTTCATCGGCGTGTTCGTGGTGGGGGCGGGGCTGGCCGGCATGGGCGGCGTGCTGTGGGGGCTGTACCAGCAGAACATTACCGCGTCCATCGGTGCCCAGGTCAATGTGCTGATCTTTATCGTGATCATCATCGGCGGGCTTGGCTCCACCACCGGCTGCTTTGTCGGCGCCTTGCTGGTCGGCCTGATGGCCAACTACACCGGCTTCCTGTTTCCCAAGGTGGCGCTGTTCTCGAACATCCTGCTGATGGTGATGATCCTGCTGTGGCGTCCGCAGGGCCTTTACCCGGTAGCCAAGCGCTGAGCGCCCAGGAAAAAACCATGACCCGACTGCTTTCCGGCGACCTGCCACGAAGCCGCGTGCTGACCGTGATCCTGGTGGCCATGCTGCTGGCGCTGGCGTGCGCGCCCTTCCTGTTTCCCGGTGCGCGCGCGCTCAATATGGCGGCCAAGATCTGCATCTTCGTGGTGCTGGTGGCCAGCTACGACCTGTTGCTCGGCTATACCGGCATCGTCTCCTTTGCCCACACCATGTTTTTCGGCATCGGCGGCTATGGCGTGGCGATCGCCATGTCACGGCTGGAGCCGGGGTGGGGCGCGCTGGCGCTCGGCACGCTGGGCGCGCTGCTGGTGTCGATGCTGCTGGCTTTCCTGATCGGGCTGTTTTCGCTGCGGGTCAGGGCGATCTTCTTTGCCATGATCACGCTGGCGGTGGCCACCGCCTTTGCCACGCTGGTGTCGCAGCTCTCCGAGTGGACCGGCGGCGAGGATGGCATCAGCTTCAAGGTGCCGGAGGTGTTCGCGCCGGGCTTTTCGCTGGGCGACGCCGAATGGCTTGGCGTGCCGCTCAACGGCAAGCTGTTTTCGTATTACTTCGTGTTCGCGAGCGCGCTGGTGTTGTTCCTGTTGCTGCTGCGCGTGGTGAACTCGCCGTTCGGCCGGGTGCTGCAGGCGATCCGCGAGAACGATTTCCGGGCCGAGGCCATTGGCTACCGCACCGTGGTGTACCGTACCGTGTCCACCGTGCTGTCGGCCGGGTTTGCCACGCTGGCCGGGGTGCTGATGGCGCTCTGGCTGCGCTACAACGGCCCGGATACCTCGTTGTCCTTCGAGATCATGGTCGACATCCTGCTGATCGTGGTGATCGGTGGCATGGGCACGCTGTACGGCGCGCTGATCGGCACCACGCTGTTCCTGGTGGCGCAGACCTACCTGCAGGACGTGATGAAGCTGGCGAGCGATGCCACCGCGGCGATCCCGCTGCTGTCGGGGCTGCTGCATCCGGACCGCTGGCTGCTGTGGCTCGGCCTGTTGTTTATCCTCAGCGTGTATTACTTCCCGCAAGGCATCGTCGGGCGGCTGCGCGGCGATCGCGCCGAGCACGAGGTGGCGTCGTAGATCTGCATGCAATAAAAGGCTAGCAAGATAACAAGAACATCCACGAGCGGAGATCCCGGACCATGTACGTAGTCGACTGGCTGCACAAGAATGCCCTGCATACGCCGGACAAAGTCGCCCTGGTCGACGTGGAGAGCGGCCGCACGGTGACCTACCGGCAGTTCGACGAGCGCGCCAGCCGCTTCGCGGAATACCTGGGCGAGCGCTTGGGGCTGGCGCCCGGGGCCCGCGTGGCCGTGCTGGCCCACAACAGCTCGGACTATTTCGAGATGCTCTATGGCTGCGCCAAGGCCGGCATGGTGATGGTCTGCCTGAACTGGCGGCTGGCGGCCGCGGAGCTGCTGCCGATCCTGCGCGATTGCTCGCCCGACGTGCTGGTGGCCGGTGATGGCTTTCTTGCCACCGCCGCCGCGCTTGCCGACACCTTGCCGCTGCGCGCGGTATTGCACCTGGCCGACGACGAGAGCGCGGACGTGCCGGGCGGCTGGACCGAGTACGAAGCGATGTTGGCGGGTAGCTCCGGGCGCGTCATCGAGATGCCGTGCCGCGACGAGCACGAGGTCTGGCACCTGCTTTACACCTCGGGCACCACGGGACGCCCCAAGGGCGTGATCCAGACCTACGGCATGGTGTTCTTCAACGCCGTCAACGCCATGCTGGCCAACAAGATCACGCGCGACGACGTGTTCCTGAACGTGCTGCCGTTCTTCCATACCGGCGGGCTGAACCTGTACGCCAATCCCGTGCTGCATGCGGGCGGCACTGTGCACATCATGCGGCAGTTCGACGCCGAGGTGACGTTGCGCAAGCTTGATGCCAGCGCCGGGGAGGGCATCACCATGTTCTTCGCCGTGCCCGCGGTCTACCTGTTCCTGAGCCAGCATGCCGGCTTCGCGGCGGCGAATTTTTCCCGTGTGCGCAATATGTCCGCGGGCGGCTCCGCGGTGCCGCGGCCCCTGCTGGAAGCCTACCTGGCCAAGGGCGTGACGATCTGCTTCGGCTTTGGCATGACCGAGACCGGGCCAACTGTGTTCGTGTGCGACGAAGCCACGGCGCGCCGCAAGATCGGCACCATCGGCAAGCCGGTCGGCTCCATGCTGACGCGGGTGGTGGATCCGCAGGGCCGCGACGTGGCGCCGGGCGAGCGTGGCGAGCTGCTGATCAAGGGGCCGGGCGTCACGCCCGGCTACTGGAACCTGCCGCAGGCCACCGGCGCCGCCATCCGTGGCGGCTGGCTGTACTCGGGCGACATCGCGTACATGGATGAGGAGGGCGACTACTACATCGTCGACCGCGCCAAGGACATGTTTATCTCAGGCGGTGAGAACGTCTACCCGGCCGAAGTGGAGAATGTGCTGTTTCAGCTTGCTGCCGTGTCCGAGGCCGCCGTCATCGGCGTGCCCGATGCGCGCTGGGGCGAGGTCGGCATGGCGCTGGTGGTGGCAAAGCCCGGCATGGCGCTCGATGCCGAAGGCGTGCTCGCGCATTGCCGCGCCGCGCTGGCAAGCTACAAGGTGCCGCGCCACGTGCGGATGATCGAGGCGCTGCCGCGCACGCCGTCGGGCAAGGTGGAAAAGCACAAGCTGCGCGCGCGCTTCCAGTCGCAGTGAGGGCGGCGCGCAGTGTGAAGTCATGCAGTGTTGGTCTCGTGAGATTCTCGTTTCTGTCGTTTCTGTATTGCGTTCCGATCGATCCAGCATGCCGGGCCGGCATGCAACAAGGGGGCACAACATGTTGCGCGGACTTGCAGGGCACAGCGGTTTGACCGGATACGGGGCGCGCCTGGCGCTGGCCGGGGCGGCGGGCTTGTTGCTGGCGGCGTGCGGTTCGAGCGATAACAACACCAGCAGCGGCAACACCAATCCCAATACCAAGCCGGCCAATATCGGCACGGTCACGATCAAGACCTACGACGGCAACACGGACGACCTGCTCACCGCTGGCCTCGGCAAGGACGGCCTGGGCTCCGCTACCGCGCCGTTGCCGCTGAACCCGGCCGCGCCCACCGCGGCCGAGCTGCGCCGCTACGCCATCTACACCAACTACCGCGCGCTGGTGGACACCACGGCAGGCGGTGGCTATGGCTCGCTGTACGGCCCCAATGTGGACGCGCAAGGCAGCATCACGACGGGGCAGGGCAAGGTCGCGGGGCGCGAGTACCTGGCTTTCTCCGACGATGGCAGCGGCCAGCAGAACGTAACCATGCTGGTGCAGATCCCCGACAGCTTCAATGTGGCCAAGCCGTGCCTGATCACCGCCACATCGTCCGGCTCGCGCGGCGTCTATGGCGCGATCTCCACCGGCGAATGGGCACTCAAGCGCGGCTGCGCCGTCGCTTACACGGACAAAGGCACCGGCGCCGCGCCGCACGACCTGGACACCGACACTGTTGCGCTGATCGACGGCACCCGCGCCAGCCGCGCCGCGGCCGGCGCCAACGCGCAGTTTGCCGCGCCGTTTCCCAACACCAGCCTGGCCGCGTTCAATGCGCTGGCGCCGCACCGGCTGGCGTTCAAGCACGCGCACTCGCAGCGCAACCCCGAGAAGGACTGGGGCACGTTCACGCTGCAGGCCGCCAGTTTCGCCATCTGGGCCATCAACGACCGCTTTGGCAACGTGGCCACCGATGGCACGCGCCAGCGCAGCGTGGGCCCGGACAAGGTCGTGGTGATCGCGTCCAGCGTGTCCAACGGCGGCGGCGCGGCGATTGCGGCGGCGGAACAGGACACCCAGGGCCTGATCGACGGCGTGGCGGTGGCCGAGCCGAACCTCAACCTGCCCAGCAACACGGGTGTCACCGTCACCCGCGGCGGCGTGCCGGTGAGCCTGTCCGGGCGCCCGCTGTATGACTACACCACCACGGCCAACTTGCTGCAGCTGTGCACCTCGCAGGCGACCGCGCTGGTGAATGCGCCGGGTGTGGCGCTCTACGCGCTGCCCACCGTCGGGCTGGCGCAGCCGGCGCTCAACCGTTGCCAGTCGCTGGCCAACGCGGGCCTGGTGACGGGGCCGGATGCCGCCAGTCAGGCCGCCAGCGCGCTGCAGGCGCTGCACGCCTTTGGCTGGGAAGCCGAATCCGATGCGCTCCATCCGTCGCTGGCCCTGTTCGAGGTGGCCAATGCGGTCTCGGTGACCTTTGCCAACGCGCTCGCGCGGGCCGGCGTGGCGGATCGCTTGTGCGGCTTGAGCTTTGCCGCGACCGGCACGGCGGTCCTGACGCCGGCGGCGATTGCGCCGGCTACGCTCAACGTGCTGTACGCGACTGGCAATGGCGTGCCGCCGGCGGCCGGCGTGCAGCTGATCAACGACAACAATCCCGGCGGCCCGCTGCGCGACATCTACTCCCAGTCGCCAAGCAACAATGTGGCCGACGCCAACCTCGACGGCGCGCGCTGCCTGCGCGGGCTGCTCACCGGCACCGGCGCGCAGGCCCAGGCGCTGCAAGCGGGCCTGGCCCAGACGCTGCGCTCGGGCAACCTGCACGGCAAGCCCGCCGTCATCGTGCATGGCCGCAGCGATGCGCTGCTGCCGGTCAACCACACGTCGCGGCCGTATCTCGGCTACAACCGGCTCCAGGAGGGCAGCGCCAGCCAGCTGTCCTACATGGAAGTCACCAATGGCCAGCATTTCGACAGTTTCATCGGCGCGGTAGCGGGCTACGACAACCGCTTCATCCCGCTCCACGTCTACCTGAACCGGGCGCTCGACGCGGTCTACGACAACCTCGCCAACGGCCGCGCGCTGCCACCCTCGCAGGTAGTGCGCACGGTTGCGCGCGGCGGCACCGCGTCGCCGGCACCCACCATCTTGCCCACCAATCTGCCGCCGTTCGCCGCAACGCCCGCTGATGCGGACCGGATCACGGTCAACGGCAGCACCGTAGAGGTACCCAACTGATGAAGGCATCCCGCCCACGCGTTCTGACGCAAGAAGATTTCGACCGCTTCGCCTCGCTCTCGCGCGATGACAATCCCATCCACTGCGATCCGGCGTTTGCCCGCACGACGCATTTTGGCGCCACGGTCGCGCATGGCATGTTCCTGTTCTCGCTGCTGTGCGCGCAGATGCAGCGCAGCAACCCCCGGCCGGTGCTGCCCATCGCGCAAACGCTGATGTTCCCGCGCCCCACCTTTGTCGGCGACGGTGTGGCCGCCGTGCTGGTGTTGAACGAAACGCCCGGGCGGGACCGGATCGCGCTGGACACTTCGGTGCGCTGCGTGCAGCGCGGCCGCAACCGCATGGCCGTTACCGATGAGCAGATTACGGCACAAGGCGACGCGGTGCTGCTGGTCGATGCCAGCGCGCAATCGCTGGCCGAGGCCCAGCGCCAGGATGCCGGCGAAGTTGCGCAATCGGCCGGGCACCTTGCGGGGCAGCCGGCCGGCGACCGTACGCTCTATCACCTGAGCGTGGGCCAGGAGGCTTCGGCGGTACGCAGCTTCAGCGCGGGCGATATCGATGAATACGTGTCGTTGACCGACGATGGCAATGCCTTCTATACCGACCCGGTGTTCGCCCACAGCCGTGGCTTCGAGGGCACCATCGTGCCGCTGCCGTTGCTGGCCGGCATGTTCTCGGATCTGCTGGGCACCCGCTTGCCGGGCCGTGGCACCGGCTGGATGAAGCAGTCGCTGCGACTGCGCTCGCCGGCGCGGCTGGGCGAGCTGCTGAGCGCATCGGTGCGCATCGTGCGCCTGCGCGCAGACAAGGACCTGGTCAACCTGGCGACGGTGGTCACAGGCGACGATGGCCGGGTGGTGCTGGCCGGGGAGGCGCTGGTGCTGGTGCGCAACCTGGAAGACAAGCGGCCGCTGGAGGCCGCCTGAGACCGCGGGGGGCAAAGCGCAACGTATTTCCTGCGCCACATCAAGGGCCGTGCAGTCAGGCCTTGAAATGCAGGCGCAAAGCCTTATCTTTCGATCAGACACCAGTGTCCGGCCCGCGTGGCGGGATCGGCAGGCCGGGGCGCAGGCGCCCCGCCTTCCGCATCAGGACACTCATCCGAAAAAAGAGGGCTCCTAAATGCGACTTGACAAACTGACCACCCGATTCCAGGAAGCGCTGGCCGATGCCCAGAGCCTGGCGATCGGCAACGACAACCAATACATCGACCCGCTGCACGTGCTGCGCGCCTTGCTGGCGCAGAATGACGGCGCCGCCCGCGCGCTGCTGGCGCGCGCCGGCGTCAACGTCGGCGGCCTGACCACCGCGCTGGATGCCGCCATCAAGCGCCTGCCGCAGGTGCAAGGCACCAGCGAGGTCCAGGTCGGGCGCGAACTCGGCGCGCTGTTCAACGCCACCGAGAAAGAGGCCATCAAGCGCGGCGACCAGTTCATTGCCAGCGAGCTGTTCCTGCTCGCGGTGGCCGATGACAAGGGTGAGGCCGGCCGCATCGCGCGTGAAAACGGCCTCTCGCGCAAATCGCTCGAGACCGCCATCGAAGCCGTGCGTGGCGGCGATTCGGTCAACAGCGCCGACGCCGAAACCCAGCGCGAAGCGCTGAAAAAGTACACCGTGGACCTCACTGAGCGCGCCCGTATCGGCAAGCTCGACCCCGTGATCGGCCGCGACGACGAAATCCGCCGCGCCATCCAGATCCTGCAGCGCCGCACCAAGAACAATCCCGTGCTGATTGGCGAGCCGGGCGTGGGCAAGACCGCCATCGTGGAAGGTCTGGCCCAGCGCATCGTCAACGGCGAAGTGCCGGAAAGCCTCAAGAGCAAGCGCGTGCTGGTGCTCGACATGGCAGGGCTGCTGGCCGGCGCCAAGTACCGCGGCGAGTTCGAGGAACGGCTCAAGGCCGTGCTGTCGGACATCGCCAAGGACGAAGGGCAGACCATCGTCTTTATCGATGAACTGCACACCATGGTCGGCGCCGGCAAGGCCGAGGGCGCGATCGACGCTGGCAACATGCTCAAGCCGGCTCTCGCGCGCGGTGAGTTGCATTGCATCGGCGCCACCACGCTGGACGAGTACCGCAAGTACATCGAGAAGGACGCCGCGCTGGAGCGCCGCTTCCAGAAGGTGCTGGTCGACGAACCCAGCGTGGAGGCCACCATCGCCATCCTGCGCGGCTTGCAAGAGAAGTACGAGCTGCACCACGGCGTGGAGATCACCGACCCGGCCATCGTCGCGGCGGCGGAGTTGTCGCATCGCTATATCACCGACCGCTTCCTGCCCGACAAGGCCATCGACCTGATCGACGAAGCCGGCGCGCGCATCAAGATGGAAATCGACTCCAAGCCGGAGGTGATGGACAAGCTCGAGCGCCGCACCATCCAGCTCAAGATCGAGCGTGAGGCCGTCAAGCGGGAAACCGATGAGGCGTCGAAGAAGCGGCTCGAACTGATCGAGCAGGAAATCGGCCGCCTGGAGAAGGAATACGCTGACCTCGAAGAGATCTGGAAGGCCGAGAAGGGTGCCGCCCAGGGCGCAGCCGCGCTCAAGGAAGAGATCGACAAGATCCGCCTGGAGATCACGCGCCTGCAGCGCGAAGGCAAGCTCGACAAGGTGGCGGAGCTGCAGTACGGCAAGCTGCCTGAACTGGAAGGCAAGCTCAAGGCCGCCGCGGCCGCCGAAGCCAGCGAGCAGAAGCAGCCCAACAAGCTGCTGCGCACGCAGGTGGGCGCCGAGGAGATCGCCGAAGTGGTGAGCCGCGCGACCGGCATTCCGGTGTCCCGGATGATGCAGGGCGAGCGCGAGAAGCTGATCCAGATGGAGGACTACCTGCACCGCCGCGTGGTAGGCCAGGACGAGGCCGTGCGCCTGGTGTCGGACGCCATCCGCCGCTCGCGTGCCGGCTTGTCGGACGAGAACAAGCCCTACGGCTCGTTCCTGTTCCTCGGCCCCACCGGGGTGGGCAAGACCGAGCTGTGCAAGGCGCTGGCCGAGTTCCTGTTCGATTCGCAGGACCACCTGATCCGTATCGACATGAGCGAGTTCATGGAGAAGCACAGCGTGAGCCGGCTGATCGGCGCGCCGCCGGGATACGTGGGCTATGAAGAGGGCGGTTACCTGACGGAGGCCGTGCGCCGCAAGCCGTACAGCGTGATCCTGCTCGACGAAGTCGAGAAGGCCCACCCGGACGTCTTCAACGTGCTGCTGCAGGTGCTGGACGATGGCCGCCTGACCGATGGCCAGGGCCGCACGGTGGACTTCAAGAACACGGTGATCGTGATGACCTCGAACCTGGGATCGCACATCATCCAGGCAATGACCGGCGAGCCGCACGAAGCGGTCAAGGGCGCGGTATGGCAGGAAGTGAAGACACATTTCCGGCCCGAGTTCCTGAACCGTATCGACGAGGTGGTGGTGTTCCATTCGCTCGACCAGCAGCATATCGAGTCGATCGCCCGCATCCAGCTGGAGCGGCTGACTGCGCGGCTGGCACGCATGGACATGACGCTGGCGGTGAGCGAAGCCGCGCTGGCCAAGATCGCCAGCGCTGGCTACGATCCGGTGTTCGGGGCGCGTCCGCTCAAGCGCGCGATCCAGCAGCAGATCGAGAACCCGGTGGCGCGTCTCATCCTCGAAGGCAAGTTCGCCGCCAAGGATGTGGTGGCGGTGGATTACCAGGACGGGGAGTACACCTTCGGCCCGAAGGGCCACTGAGGCACGGCATTACCACGGCAGTACGACGGCAGTACGCCAGAACGAAAAACCGCCCCTTTGCCGGGGCGGTTTTTCTTTGTAATCAACGTTAATCAAATGCGGTCCGGGCCGTTGCATCCGCGCCACTCCCGCGCTGCTCCCGGGTAATGCCTGCATCACATGTGCCACATGTGATGCAGGCTGATGCAGGCCTCCCGGAGATCCGATCGTTAGCGCCGGTACGGGTAAGCGTGATGGTAGGCATACCAGTCGCGGCGGCCCCACCAGCGCCGTCCATCCCAGTAGCGCTCGCCGTGCCACCCGATCACCACCGCCGGCGCCACCACCACCGGCGGCCCATACCCGACATACCCGGGAGGCGGCCCATAGACCGGAGCCGGCGCAGGATAGGCCACGGGCGGCGGGGGTGCGGGATAGGCGGGCGGCGCCTGATACACGGGCGCGGGGTAGGCCGGCGCCACCACCACCGGCGCAGGCACGCCGATGTTCAGGTCCACATCAACGCGTGCCAATGCGGGCTGGGCGAGCGCCAGGACAAATGCGCCAAGCCCCAGCGCGTAGACGTTCCCTTGCTGCATGTCGATCCTCATCTCGCAGTCGCAATAAGCTGACTCTAGCCATGCCATCGCACTGCCGGGGATTTCAACTGTAACGATATTTCACGGCGCGCAGGGCGCCGGCGGGGGATCAGGCCGAGCGCTCGTTGGTGAGGCGATACAGGGGCATCAGTTCCCGGACGCAAGCGTCCGAGGCCGATTTGCTTTCCACCCTGATTGCACGGGTCACGGCATCCTTGACCCGGCGCAGCCCGCCCTGCTCAAGGAAGGCCTTCAACGCGGGGTTCTCCATGAAGCGGTTGAATTCGAGCCGGTCGGCACCCGTAATGCCGGCCTCGGCCAACTCCTTGCCCGACAGCGCCGCCTCCCTGGTCTTGCGCCCGACCGGCGAGCCCAGCAAGCGCGCCAGCTGCATCGCCAGCCCTGCATCCTGGATCTCGGGTGCTAGCGCGGGCCGCACGGCTGCTTCGACCACCTCGGGCGAGAGCTTCGCGCGGGTGCATTGCGCGTAGCGCGCTTTGGGGATGGGCCCGATTTTCGCCGGCAGCCTGGCAAAGGCCTGGTCCAGGCCAGCGGCAAGGATGGCGCCGACGTCAAACGCACGGATCAGCGCCGTGACCGCTTCATCGTAATTCGGGGGGAACAATTGGGGCGGCTCTGCCGGACGCTCTTCGATGCTTAGCGTGGGTTGCTCGGCCTGGGGCGCCGCCCAGCCGTCGCGGCTGTGGCCGAGCGCCAGTGTGGCTGCCAGAAGTATCGCCGGCAGGATCGGTGACTTCCCGATCGGCTTCCCGATCGGCTTCCCAATCGGTATTGGGGCCGCAATGTCATGGGTAACCTTGCCAAGGAAGGCGGCAAGCCCTGGGTGAGCGCATCGGGGACAGTCGTTCATGTTCTGCGCCGGCTCGTCTGGGTATCTCTTGCGGATTATGCCGGGATCGGGCGCGCACGGCCCGCCCGTGCCACGCTGCAAAGCGCCAATCTGGCGGCGGTTCCGGGCGCACGTCGTGTGGAAAAGTGGAAAACGAGCAACGCGCGATTTCGCAACTGAGTGAATTTATAGCTGGTGTCGCCGGTCGAGGCGCACTCGGTCACCTATCACATCGCCAATTGAACCGGATGCCGGACCGTGCCATCCGGCACGGGTGCATCAGGGCTGGGGGTCAGGAACCCGCGGCAGGCGCCGCCACCTTGCGTCCAGCCATATGATGCAGATACGCCAGCAAGTCCTTCAGATCCGCGTCGGACAGCGTTTTCTCGTCGATCGCCGACATGCGCGCGTTGGGCCACCAGCGCAACGATTGCGGGTCGCGGATCAGCGTGGCCAGCTTGTCGTCGCCCAGGTAGTCGACCGCGCTGTGCGGCACATTCAGGTCGGGGCCAAGGTGCGCGTCGCCGACCCGGTTGAGGGAGTGGCACGAGAAGCAAACGCGCTGGAACGTCGCGAAGCCGCGCATGACCGCGCCGTCCGCCGGCAGGCCGGGGGCGGGCCGGATGGCCGCAAAGCGCTCCGCCGGCGGCGCGGTGATGTCGATGCGCACGATGCCGTACGTCCAGAGACTCTCGTTGACAAGGGAAGCAGCGCGGCCCGCCGGCACTGTCCAGATCAGGCGGAACGGCCCGATGTCCTGGCCCTTGAGCGTTGGCCACGGCGCGGCAGGATTTTCCACCGCCAGCCAGGCGCGCGGCTCGTCGGCGCTATCGGCCAGCAACAGGCGCGTCGGCAGGTGAGAGACATAGCCATCGCTGGCCGCGGTCGTCGCGCTCGCGTCGGCCGTCACCGGCATGCCGCGCAGCAGGGCGGCCAAGGGGATGGCCTTGAACGTCAGGCGGCGTTTCAGGTTGTCGTCGTCCACCGTCACGTCGGTCAGGCGGCGGTCTTTCAGCAGCGCATCCAGCGTCCAGCTGCGCTGTTGCGCACCGGCGGCAATGGTCAGCGTCGCCGTGTCCGCGGCGCAAGCCGGACCCGCCAGGAACGCCATGGCGCAGCCAAGCGCGCCAATGGCCATTGCGATCCAGGCTTTCATGGGTCTTCCTCCAGGGCGAGCGAACAATGTGCGGCGGTCGTTGGCGATCATTCTAGCCGTTGCAAGCGAGCGTCGGCTTTTTCGCCGGCTCGGCGGCAGGCGCGGTCGCTTGCATGATCGTTCGTCATTTCTGCGTATCGGCGCGCCCGGCGCCGAGCGCTTCGAGCAGTGGCTTCAGCGCATCGAGTTCCGCGCCAAAGCCGCCCCAGTCGCCCGCCTTCAATCGCTCCATGGCGCGGTCATAGTGGGCGAGTGCCTCGCGGGCGCGGCCGTCTGGTGGGCCACCGGGCGCGGCCGCCAGCGGGGCCGCTTCCTTGAAGAGCGCCGCCAGGGCCGCGCCCAAGGTTTCCTCCATCACCACATGGTCGCCATAGGCGGCGATCACCCGTTTCAGCTCGGGCAGCTGACCGGACTCCGCGCGCAAGTAGAGCGGCGAGACGTAGAGAATCGAGTTGTCGATGGGCACGACCTGGAGGTGGCCGCGGATGACGCGCGAGCCCATCTGGTTCCACAGCGAAATCTGCTGCGAGATCTCGGTGTTTTGCTGGATGCGCGCCTCGATCTGGAATGGCCCATAGACCAGCTTGTCCTTGGGAAAGGCATAGACGACGAGCTTGCCGTAGTCAGGCGGATCGCAACGCGCCGCCAGCCACGCGATCATGTTCTCGCGCTGGCTGGGCACCATCGGCAGCATCAGCACGAATTCGGCGCGCGGCTGCGCGGGTAGCCGCACGATCATGTAGTAGGGCGTCATGGGGGTGCCAGGGCCGGTGCCGGCGTCGATGTCGGCCTGTTTGCGCGGGAACTGCCAGAGATCCTCGCGGTTGTAGAAGACTTCCGGCGTTTCCATGTGATAGGCGCGGTAGACCTGCGCCTGGATCAGGAACAGGTCTTCGGGGTAGCGAATATGTTGCTGCAGGTCTTGCGGCATCGCGCCCAGCGGCTTGAACAGGCCCGGGAAAATGCGCTGGTACGTCCGCACGACGGGATCGGCGGGATCGCTGATGTAGAAGTCGGCAGTCCCGTTGTACGCATCGATCACCACCTTGACCGCGTTGCGGATGTAATTGTCGCCGTCACCGGTGCCCGGCTGGGAGTATGGGAACCAGCGGCTGGTGGTATAGGCATCCTGGATCCAGAAAAGCCGCCCGCCGCTCACGACGATGTAGGGGTCATGGTCGAGGCTGAGGAACGGGGCGATCGTGCGCACCCGGTCCTGGATATTGCGATGGAGCAGGATCCGGCTCGCGGGCGTGATGTAGCTGGTCACCAGGATGTTGGGATCGTCGAATTGCCAGGCGAAGAGGGCCTGCAGCGCCATGCTGCCGATGGCGACGCCGTCGCGCCCGTGGTAGGTCGCATAGACGTTCTCATCGCCCTTGGGGTAATCGAATTCGGGCGCGTTGCCGTTGACGATCACATAGCCCTTGCCGCCTTCACCAAAGTACAGGCGCGGTTCACCGATGGGCGGGCCGCCGCGGGAGACAGGCGGAATATCCTTCAGGTAAAGCGTAGGCAGGCCTTCCGCGGATTTCTCCGTGACCGGCGACATCACGACGCCATTGCCGTGGGTAAACAGGAGATGCAGGTTGACCCAGGTCTGGGCATTGGCGGGAAGCAGCGACGGCTCCAGCTCCCGCGCCGAGAGCATCACCTGCTGGTAACGGGCGTCGAACCGGTAGCGGTCGATGTCTGTCGCCAGGAATTTGTAGTAGGTCCTGATCTCCTGCAACTGCGCGTAGGTATCGCGCAACGGCTGCAGATCCCACAGGCGGATGTTGTCGATGGTCGGGCGATTGGCCTGCAGCGCGGCGAGATCGAGGTTCTGCTCGGCGGGAAACGGCTTTACCGCGATCTGCGCCAGGCCATAGGCGTCGCGCGTCAGCGCAATGTTGTGGGCGATATAGGGCGTCTCCAGCTGCAGTTCGTTCGGCTTGACATAGAAGCGCTGGAACAGCGCCGGGTAGATCAGCACCAGCACCAATGCGCTGCCGAACACGGCCAGCGCCGAGGCGGCAGGAATGCGATAGCCCCGCCAGCGCATATTGGCCCATGACGCGGCCGCGGGCGCGTCATGGGCCGCGCCGGCCAGGCCGATCAGCGGCCACAGGGCTGGCAGCCCCACATGGATATCGGTATAGCTGGCACCCACCACCACGCCGTTGTCCCCATAGAGCAGCAGAAAGCGGTCGAGCCAGTAGGACCAGGCCTGCAGCAGGAAGAACAAGCCCAGCAGGGCCGAGCCGTGGGCGGCGGCCGCAGGTGAAAGCCCGCGCGGCGAGCGCATGCAGGCGATGTCGCCGCGCATCCCGTACACCGCGGCCGTCGCCGCCGCGCCGCAGCACAACAGCAGTAGCAGCCAGTTCCTCAGCGCAAGATAGGCGGGCAGCGAGAAGAGATAGAAGCCGATGTCCTTGCCAAAGATCGGATCGGCCTTGCCAAAGGGCACCTGGTTGAAGTAGCGAAGCACGAGCTCCCAGTCCGGGATTTCGCTGGTGGCGAGCAGCAGGCCCAGGAGGACGGCGGCACCGGCGATGGCGGCATGCCAGGGCAGGTGCGGCGCGACTTCGCCCACCAGCTCGCTCAAGACCTCCGCCTTCCAGGAGCCAGGCGGGCTCGCATAGCGGTGCGCCAGCAATCCCGATACCCAGATCGCGCCCGCCGACGCAGCGAAGACAGCGGCGAACAGAAGCGCCTTGGTGACAAGGACCGTCCAGAAGACGTTGACATAGCCAATGGAAGAAAACCACAGCCAGTCAACCAGCATGCCGGTGAGGCGGCCGATGACGATCAAGCCGATGATGCCAGCCGCAACCCTGGCGGCAATGCGCCTCAGGCGCGGGCCGGATATCCCTGGCGAGCGCATCGATCATGCTCCTTTGCCGGACCGTCATCCGTGGCCTGCGGCTGCCCGCAACAAGGCGAAGGTCCGAGCTGGCCCGGCCCGACAATTCATTGTAGGTGGGGAATCATGCGGCAGCAGATGGACATTTACGGGCTGTTTATGCCTGGGCGATAGCTTTCTACGCCATTTGCATGGGCGAGTTCTTAACCTGTGGGCTGTCCGATCCGGTGAGCAACATGATGCCGCACAGCCGCAATGCACTACGCACAGGCCAACCTCATCACGGTGGCGGGTACTACCTGAAACTGACCGGATGCCTGCTGGCCCTCGGTTTGTTGTACGCCTTGTCATCGTGAAACGGGTCTGCGCCGACTGCGCAGGGCGACGCGCGCAGGCGTGCCTTCAGCCTGCCGCCTTTTGTTCCAGGTAGTCCACCAGCAGCCTTGCCGCCGGCGAAAGGCTTGCCTCGTCGCGCATGCAGATCGCAAAGCGGCGCTGCGCCCAGCTATCGGTGAGCGGGATCACCCGTACGCCAACGCTGGCGTAAATGGGCTCGACCACCTCGCGCGGCACGATGGCAAGACCCAGATGCGCGCGCACGCAGCGCAGGGACGCATCGAACGAGGAAACCACCACGCGGTACGCCATCGGCTTGCCGATGATGGCCGCGGCGCGCGCGAGCATGGTGTGCACAGCCGTCTGCCCGGGCAGCCCGATGTGGTCGAATTCCAGCGTTTGCTCAAACGTGCAATCCGGCTGGCTAGCGAGCGGATGCTCGGGATGCACGATGGCCGCCAGGGCATCGCTGCGATAGGGGCGGGTCTGGAATCCTTCCAGATCTGCGGCATCCCAGCAGATACCCAACGGTGCGGATCCCTCACGCAATGAGCGGACGAGGTCGCGGCTGAGGCTTTCCTCGACGGTGACGCGGATGTCCCGATGCTCAGCCACCTGCAGGAAGCTCGCGATATCGTCGGGCAGCGACTCGGCCATGCACGATACCGTGGCCAGCAAGCGGACTTGGCCCTTGATGCCGGTCCCGTAGTCGGCCATGTCGCGCTCCACGCGATCGGCCGCGGCCAGCATGGCGCGAGCGTGCTCCAGCAGGATCTCACCCGCCGCGGTCGGGATCACGCCGCGCCGGCGCCGCTCGAACAGCGTGACGCCCACCGTGTCTTCCAGCTGCGCCAGCCGCTTGCTGATGGCCGAAGCCACGATGTGCTGCTGCTCGCCGGCGCGCGCCATGTTGCGGGTCTCGCAAACCGCAGCAAACAGGCGCAGGGAGGTGAGGTCTAGATCACGCATCGAAAGCCTTCAACGGAGGATTTGAGGATTTCCAATCTGGAAATCAAGCGCGGTCATCTTAACGTTTTTTGTCACAACCGGAAATTCCTCGGGCTGGACGCAAGCGGCGGCACCGGGGGCGCCGCAGTCGGCGGGCCGCTGGCCTGGGGATGCATCGGCGTGATCCGCTTAGATGTTCCAATTCGGAATGTTAGTGCTTCTTGATTACCGCTTCTGGCGTGGGCCGGAACAACATAGAGTGCATAGGCCAGATCAAAGCACGAACCTCCGAGGAGACACTGATCCAATGACAACGCACATTCCATCGGCACCGCGCCAGGCCGTGATCCGCGAGGTCGGGCTGCGTGACGGGCTGCAAAGCATCGCCACCATCCTGCCGACTTCCGCCAAGCGCGAGTGGATCCAGGCGGCCTACGCGGCGGGCCAGCGGGAGATCGAAGTCGGCTCGTTCGTCCCGGCGAAGCTGCTGCCGCAACTTGCCGATACCGCGGAACTTGTGGACTTTGCCAGATCGCTGCCGGGGCTGTTCGTCTCGGTCCTGGTGCCGAACCTGCGGGGCGCGCAGAACGCCATCGCCAGCGGCGCGGACCTGATGCTGGTGCCGCTGTCCGCCAGCCATGCCCATAGCCTGGCCAACCTGCGCAAGACGCCCGACGAAGTCGTGGCCGAGGTCGCCAGGATCCGCGCCGAGCGTGACGCGGCCGGCTCCCGCACGCTGATCGAAGGTGGCGTGGGCACGGCCTTTGGCTGCACGATCCAGGGCCATGTGGATCCAGAGGAGGTGCTGCGGCTGATGCAGGCCCTGCTGGACGCGGGCGCCGATCGCGTGAGCCTGGCCGACACGGTGGGCTACGCCGATCCCGGCATGGTTCGCCGCCTGTTCGAACGCGCCACGGCACTGGCCGGCGACCGCTTCTGGTGCGGCCATTTCCACGACACGCGCGGGCTTGGCCTGGCCAACGTCCATGCCGCGCTGGAAGCCGGGGTGACCCGCTTCGATGCCTGTCTCGCCGGCATCGGCGGCTGCCCGCACGCGCCCGGCGCCAGCGGCAATGTCGCCACTGAAGACCTGGCCTACCTGCTGGGCAGCATGGGCTTCGATACCGGCATCGATATCGGCCGGCTGCTGGCGCTGCGCGAGCGCGTGGCCGGCTGGCTGACCAATGAAACCCTGCACGGCACGTTGTGGCGCGCCGGCCTGCCCAAGACATTTCCCGCGTCGGTTGCCGATGCGGCTTTCCGCCTGAGAGAGAACCATGCCCGCTGAACACGCCTGCCTGCCGCTCGCCGGCGTCCGCGTGGTGGAGTTCACCCATATGGTGATGGGCCCGACCTGCGGCATGATCCTCGCGGACCTGGGCGCCGAAGTCATCAAGGTCGAGCCGCCCGGTGGCGACAAGACCCGCAACCTGCCCGGCCTCGGCATTGGCTTCTTCCGCTCGTTCAACCGCAACAAGAAGAGCGTGGTCATCGATATCACCACCCCGCAAGGGCAGGCCACGGCAGCGGAGCTGGTTGGCCAGTGCGACGTGTTGCTGGAGAACTTCCGCCCGGGGCTGATGGCGAAATGCGGGCTGGATTACGCTACGCTGTCCGCCAGGTTTCCCGGACTGATCTACGTCTCGCACAAGGGCTTCCTGCCCGGTCCCTATGAAAACCGCCTGGCGCTCGACGAAGTCGTGCAGATGATGGGCGGCCTGTCCTACATGACCGGGCCCAAGGGCCGCCCGCTGCGCGCCGGCACCTCGGTCAACGACATCATGGGCGGCATGTTCGGCGCCATCGGCGTGATGGCGGCCTTGCGGGAGCGCGACCGCACCGGTAAGGGGCAGGAAGTGCAGAGCGCGCTGTTCGAGAATTGCGTGTTCCTGTCGTCCCAGCATATGCAGCAGTTCTCGATGACCCGCGAGCCGCCGCCGCCGATGCCGTCGCGCGTGTCCGCCTGGAGCGTCTACGACGTGTTCACGCTGGCCGAAGGCGAGCAGCTGTTCATCGGGGCCGTCAGCGACAAGCAGTTCAACACCTTGTGCGATGTGCTGCAACGTCCCGACCTGGCCGCCGACCCGGCGCTGGCCACTAACGCGATGCGGGTGGCGGTACGCCCGGCCTTGCTGGAGCGGCTTGGCGAGATTCTCAAGGACCATCGCGTGGAAGCGCTTGCGCCGAAGCTCGAAGCCGCGGGCATTCCTTACGCGCCCATCATGCGTCCGGAGCAACTGCTCGATGACCCGCACCTGAGAGCAAGCGGTGGCCTGGTGCCGATGCAGACCGAGGACGGCGGCACCACCGATGTGGTACTGCTGCCGCTGCTGATGGGTGGACGCCGGCCCGGCGTGCGCATGCCGCTGCCGGGCATCGGCGAGCACAACGACGAAATCCTGTCCGGCCTGGGCGTGCATGCCCCGGACTGACGCTTCCCGCATTGCCGCGTGGTTTCGGACGGCCACGCGGACCAGAAAGATAAACATACGGAGACAGACATGGCATTCCCCCTTTCGCGCCGGGCAGCACTCGGCATGGCCGCTTCGGCGATCGCACTTACGCTTGCCTTGCCGGCCGGCACCGCGCTGGCCCAGGGCTCGGGCCGGCCGGTGCGCCTGATCCTGCCGATCAGCGCAGGCTCGGGCGTGGACGCGATCGCACGCGCTGCCGGGCCTGCGCTGGGCAAGAGCCTGGGCCAGCCGGTGGTGATCGAGAATCTTCCCGGCGCCGGCGGCATCACTGGCGCTGCGGCGGTGGCCAAGGCGCCACCCGACGGCACCACGCTGGGCCTGTTCTCCAACAACCACGTGATCAACCCGAGCGTGTACAAGAAGATGCCGTTCGACGCGATCAAGGACTTCACGCCCATCAGCGTGATAGGCTCCACGCCGCTGGTCCTGGTGGTCAACCCCAAGGTTCCCGCAAAGAACGTGCAGGAACTCATTGCCTTGCTCAAGGCCAAGCCCGATTCGCTCAACTATGCCTCGTCGGGCAACGGCACCATCATCCAGCTCGCCGCCGAGATGTTCCTCGATGAGGCGCATGCCAAGGCTCGCCATGTGCCCTACAAAGGCACCGGACCGATGATGACCGACCTGATCGCGGGCCAGGTGGAGATGGGCGTGGTGGCGTTGAATGCCGTGGCGCCGCACCTGAGGAGCGGCACCCTGCGCGCGATCGGCCTGTGCGGCGCAACGCGCTCGCCGGCCGCACCGGATCTTCCCACCATCGCGGAACAAGGCTTGCCCAACTACGCCGTCGAGGGCTGGTTTGCGGTGGTAGGCCCGGCGGGGCTGCCGCCTGCCGAGGTCAAGCGCCTCAACATGTCGTTCGCCAAGGCATTCACCAGCCCGGACGTGCTGGAAGCGATGAAGAAGCAGGGCAATGTGATCAGTCCCAGCACGCCGGAGGCCGCCGCCAGGTTCTTCCAGAGCGAAGCGGCGCGCTATGCGGCCCTGGTCAAGAAGGCCAATGTGACCCTGGAGTAAGGGTGGCGGCCGCTTAGCGTATCGCATCGCATCGCATCGTTCGGTGAGTCGATGCGACCCGTGCGGCAGACGCCGGCCCACGCCGTGGCATTCACCGCTTCTCCGGTTTCATTGCATGTTGCCGCTGCCCGCGCGGCCCGCTTGGCGTAGGGAGGCGCCGATGTCATGATGGCGAAGTGCGAGCGAGCGGCATTTCCAGCCAGCGAGCCGGCATTTCACCTACGGCATCAATGAGGAGACACGGATATGCAAGGCAGGCAAACGCAGGGGATGTCCCGCGAGCGGCTTGGGCGGGTCGAGCGGTTCATCGATGACGCCTATATCGCGACCGGCAAGTTGCCCGGCACCCTCACCCAGGTGTGGCGGCGCGGCGAGTTGGTGCTGAACTCTGTGCTGGGCCTGGCCGACCGCGAGCGACAGGTTCCGTTGGCCGAGGATTCGATCTTCCGCATCTACTCGATGAGCAAGCCCGTCACCTCGGTGGCGGTCATGATGCTGGTCGAGGAATGCAAGATTGCCCTGGACGATCCGGTCAGCAAGTACATCCCGGCATGGGAAAACCTGGGCGTCTACGCCGGGGGGTTCATGGAGAGCTTCCAGACGCGCCCGGCCGCGCGCCCGATGCTGGTGGTCGACCTGCTGCGCCACACGTCCGGCCTGACCTATGGTTTCCAGCAAAACACCAACGTCGACGCCGCTTACCGCAAGCAGATGCTGGGCGAGCTCGCCACCGGCGGCACGCTGGACGACATGATCGGGAAGCTGGCCAGGCTGCCGCTCGAGTTCTCGCCGGGCGAGGCCTGGAACTACTCGGTTGCCACCGACGTGCTGGGCTACCTTGTCGGCAAGATCAGCGGAATTCCTTTCGAGACCTTCCTGAAGGAACGCATATTCGATCCGCTGGGCATGGTTGACACCGCCTTCCACGTGCCGCAAGACAAGGCCTCGCGCTTTTGCGCCTGCTACGCCGTCGGCTCGCTCGGCTCTAAGGTGGTGTCCGCGCGCGCGCCGGTCCTGCAGGACGATCCCCTCACCAGCCCCTACCTGAAGCCGCCAAGCTTCATCTCCGGCGGTGGCGGCCTGGTGTCCACCGCGGCTGACTACATGCGCTTCGCACGCATGCTGTTGCAAGGCGGTGAGCTGGATGGGGTGCGCCTGCTGGGGCCGAAGACCCTGGCGCTGATGACCGCCAACCATTTGCCGGGCGGCGTGGACCTGCCGCGCATGTCGCGCTCCATGTTCAGCGAAGCCACCTATGATGGCGTTGGCTTCGGGCTCGGTTTCGCCACCACGGTGACGCCGGCGACCACGTTGATTCCCGGCAGCGCCGGCGACTTCTTCTGGGGCGGCGCGGCCAGCACCTTCTTCTGGGTCGATCCGCAGGAGGACCTGATCGGACTGTTCCTGACCCAGCTCCTGCCGTCGTCCGCCTACCCGGTGCGCCGCCAGCTGCGCACGCTGGTCTACAGCGCCATCACCGAGCCGGGTGCGGCGGCACGCTAGGCGCCTGGCGAGCCGCGACCCGTGGCCTCCCAGACGCCGCCCAGCACGTCCCCCTGCCCAATGTCGCAACCCTCCCATTTGAAGAACTGCAGTTCTTCCGAGCTGGCCAGGCCATTGGCCAGCACCTGCATGCCGAGCGTGTGCGCCAGCGCGATCACGGCGCGCGCGATGGCGGCGCGCTTGGCATCGGTTGCCACGTTACGCACGTAGCCCTGGGGAATCTGCAGCCGGTCGGGCAGCAAACGCTGCAGGTTGGCCAGCGAGATGGGCGTGTCGCCAACGTCGGCCAGCGTGACGGACGCGCCTTGCTCCTGGATGCGGGCGCAGGCCAGGCGGGCGGCTTCCGTGGCGGTGCCCAGCAGGCTGCCTGGCAACTGCAGGTCGAGCACGTTGCCGGCCTGGGCGGTCTCGCGCAGGTATTGGCGCAGCAGTTCCGGCAATGCCAGCAGCTCGGACTCCTCGGCGCCGGCCATGAGCGGCAGCAGGATGGGCACGCTGACGCGGGCCGGGCTGGATAGGGCGGCTTGCGGATCCGTGTGCCAGGCTAGCGCGAGTTCACAGGCGCGGCGCAGCAGCGCGGCGTTGATCGCGCCAATGAGGCTTGGGCTGCGCACGTGGTTGGCGATCTCGGCATGCGGCATCCAGCCGGTGGGGCCCGGCCACGCCGGCAGCAGTGCGATGGCCGCGATGGCGGCGCAGCCCAGGTCGAACTGGGAGACGGCTTGCAGCCGGTACTGCCCGCTGTACAGCGCTTGTTCTATGGCAGCTTCGACCTGCGCGTCGCTACCTGCCTCGGAGGTGGGTAGCTCGGGCGCCCGCGGTACCGGCTGGGGCAGGCCATGGGATTGCTGCAAGGCCTTTACGTACTGGTAGGCACGCAGGCCGCCGATGACGACGGAGGTCAGCTTTTGCGCGGTCATCTCCGTCTTGAGGAAGTAGCCATTGATCTCGTAGCCGGTCACCACCTCGCGCTCCGGCGCCATGCCGGGATGCCCGGTGCGCAGCACGATCTGGAGGTCGGGGTTGCGCAGTTGCTCGCGGATATAGCGCACCGTGGCCAGGCCGGCATCGTCGGTTTCCATCACGACATCGAGCAGCACGAGCGCGGTATCGGGGTGAGCGGCGAGGTGGGCTCTGCAGGCTTGGCCGGAATATACGCTGTGGAACTGGATCTTGCGCCCGGAGAAGGTCAGGTCCGTCAGCACCAGGCGCGTGATCTCGTGCACGTCGGGGTCGTCGTCGACCAGCAGGACCTGCCACGCGGGCATGGACAAAGAGGGGTTCATGGCAAAGTCCTGGCGGATACGATCGGAATGGTGGCCTTCGCCGAGGGCGTGATGCGCGGCATGCGCAGGGTGAAGACGGTGCCGCCGCCATTGGCATGCCCCGCATGGCCCACGGCGATGGTGCCGCCCAGGCGCTGAGTCACCAGGTTGTAGACCAGATGCAGGCCCAGGCCGCTGCCACCCTTGCCGCGGCGCGAGGTAAAGAAGGGCTCGAAGATCTTCTCATGCAGGGCATCGGGAATGCCGCTGCCGTCGTCGGCGTAGCGGATCACGACTTCGTCACCGGCCGCGAGCCGGGCTGCGATGCGGATGGTGCCGCGCACAGGGCCAGTGTCGCCGCTGCCGAATGCGTGCACCAGCGAGTTCATGACCAGGTTGGTGAGGATCTGCGCGATTGCGCCGGGGTAGCCGTTCATGGTGATGCCCGCCGGGCAGTCGATCAGCAATTGCACGTGCGTGTCGCGCAGGCGCGGGTCGAGGCTGACCACGGTCTCGCGGATATAGTCGCCCAGGTCGAAGGTGCGCCGTTTTTCGCTGGTCTGGTCGACCGCCATCTGCTTGAAGCTCTGCACCAGCTCCGCTGCGCGATTGGCGTTGGACAACAGCAAACGGGCGGATTGCGCGGCGTCCGACAGGTAGCGTTGCAGCGCCTCGGGTGCCAGCCCGTTGCTCGCCACCAGTGCCTGCGTGGCGCTGGTGCGGTCCTGCAGGTAGGAGGCGGCGCTCACGGCGATGCCCACCGGCGTGTTGATCTCGTGCGCCACGCCCGCGACCAGTCCGCCGAGAGAGGCCATCTTTTCCGCGTCCACCAGGTGCTTGCGCGCGGACTCGAGATGGCGCAGCGACTCCATCAGTTCCGCCTGTGCCAGCTCGCGGCTTTCGTGTGACAGCACGATCCACCACGCGCCGAAAGCCAGCAGCGGCAGGGTGGCCGAGTACACGCGCAGCAGCAGGCCGCCGATCCCGTCGGCGTGCGCGGCATGGCCTTCGCCGATCAGCCGGTAGGCGAGCAGGAACACGGCGCCCATGGCCGCCGCGGCAATCACGAACAGGCCCAGGAAACGCGCCAGCCGCCGCAGGAAATGCGGCGGCAGTATCCGCAGGAAACTGCCTTGCCACGGCGCCGCCGGCATTTGCGCGGCGGTGCCGGGCGTCTTGCAGGCATCGTGGCAATGGTTGTCCAGGCCGCAGCACAGCGAGCAGATCGGCCCCGCATAGAAGGGGCAGTGCGCCATGTCCGGTGCTTCGTAGTCGCGCTCGCAGATGCAGCAGCGGATCGGCTCGTCGGTGTGCTTGTCGAGGGGGGCCGGGTCTTCCCGCGCGATGTAGTACCGGCCGCGTGTTGCACAGGCGATCAGGATGGCGCTGGCGAACGAAGCGCCCAGCGCGATAAAGGCGCAATAGGCTTGCGCCAGCGCGCCAAAGAAGCCGGAATAAGCGCCGATGCCGGTGAGCGAGGCAATCAGCATGGCGCCGCAGCCCACCGGGTTGAACGCATGCAGGTAGGCCCGGCGGAACTCGATGCGGCGCGGGCTGATGCCCAGCGGCTTGAGCACGACAAGGTCGGCCACCAGGGCGCCGAGCCAGGCGATCACCAGGTTGGAATACACGCTCAGCACGGCCTCCAGCGTGCTGAAGATGCCCAGCAGGGTGAGCAACAGCGCGATCAGCACGTTGAACACCAGCCAGACCACGCGGCCCGGATGGTAGTGCGCCAGCCGCACGAACACATTGGACCAGGCCAGTGAGCCCGCATAGGCATTGGTCACGTTGATCTTGATCTGCGACACGAGCACGAACAGCATCGCCACCGCGAGCACCACCTCGGGCCGGTCGAATACCTGCCCGTATGCCCACACGTACATGTGGATCGGTTCCATCGCGTGACTGGCGGGCACGCCTGCTTGCAGCGCGAGCACCGCCAGCAGGCTGCCCGCCAGCACCTTGAGGCCGCCGATCACGATCCAGCCCGGGCCCGCCAGCAGCAGTGCGCTCCACCAGCTCCAGCGGTTGCGCGGCGTGCGGTCGGGCAGGAAGCGCAGGTAGTCCACCTGCTCGCCAATCTGGCCCATCAGCGAGAACAGCACGCCAGTGGCGGCGCCAAACGCGAGCACATTGAATGCAGGCGAGGCCGCGTCGCGCCCGGTGAATGCCGCCCATTGCGCCAGCACGCCGGGATCGTGGCGCAGGATGTAGGCAAAGGGCAGCACCAGCAGCACCGCCCACAGCGGCTGTGTCCACATCTGCAGCTTGTTGATCAGCGTGACGCCGAAGAACACCATCGGCACGATCACCAGCGAGCAGACCAGGTAGCCCACGGTCAGGTTCAGGCCGGTGGCAATGGCGAGCGCCTGGGCCAGGATGGCCGACTCCAGCGCGAAGAAGATAAAGGTGAAGGATGCGTAGATCAGCGAGGTGATGGTGGACCCGGCATAGCCGAAACCCGCGCCGCGCGTGAGCAGGTCGATGTCCACGTTGGCCACGCTGGCGTGGTACGCCACCGGCAGCCCGATCAGGAAGATCAGTGCGCACACCAGCAGGATGGCCGGGAACGCGTTCTGGAAGCCAAAGCTGAGCGTGACGCTGGCGCCGATGGCTTCCAGCGCCAGGAAGGACACGCCGCCGATAGCCGTGTTGGCCAGCGTGAACGGCGACCAGCGCCGGTAAGAGCGTGCCGCATAGCGCAGCGCGTAATCCTCCAGCGTTTCGTTCGCGACCCAGGATTGATATTCTCGTTTGATGCGCATGGCGTGGCGGCGTCGGGTGCGATGCGGCTCCGGGAGGGGTGTGTGCGATCCGGGTCGGGACCGATGGCTGGCAGCGGGCGCTCCGATTATTGTCTGAATCCGCCCCTCGCGCAATGACATGCGCGCTGCGCGGGAAGGGGCCGGAACGCGCTGCGGCATGCCGTATGGATGCTGCGCGGCAGCATGGCGCAGCGCCTTGACATTTAGGGTGCCAGCGCAAACACTGGCCGGCAGTCCTCATATCGAAGAGGCCGCGGGCAGCGCCGTATGGCGCTCGCCGTTGCCCGAATTCGCTGTGCCCGATGCCATGGAGAAAGCGCGGTTGCCCGCCCAGAATGCCGATAGCGCCTATAAGGCCGATAGCGTCGATAGCGCCGATAGCGCCGATCCCCATGCCGGGGAGCTGATCTACCGTATCCACGCCGCGCGCGATGATGATGGCTGGCGCGGCGTGGTTGCGCTGGTGCGCGATCAGTTTGCCGCGGGCATGGCCGTGCTGGCGCGGCGGCACCTGGCCGGCGGCCAGGGCGCGGTGCTGCACGGCGCCCCGGACGACCCGGCGTTCTTTCGCACCTTCGCGCAGTACTCCGCGCGCAACCCGTGGTTCCTCTCCAGCACGGCCTACCAGCCCCTGCAGGTGATCAGCGGCGACGACATGCTGGGCAGCGGCGACCTGGTCCGCACGGACTACTACCAGGCGTTGCTGCGGCCCCATCGCTATCTGCATCGCTTGTGCGGGGTGGTGGCGCGCGAGGCGGATGTCGTCTACTACCTTGAGTTGTACCGGCGCGAAGACCAGCGGCGCTTTGCCAGCAAGGAGAAGGCGGAGTTCCGCGGCCTGCTGGCGCATATGGCGCTGTCGCTGGAAAACCGCTGGCACCGCCACAGCGCCGCGGACCTGAGCCAGGCGCTGATGCGCGTCATCGACGGCCATCCTAACGCCACCTTCCTGGTGGAGCGGGATGGCCGCATCGTCTACTGCAACCGCAGCGCGCAGGCGCTGTGCGGGCAGGGCAGCGGCCTGTACCAGGATGGCGACTATCTTGCCGCGGTGATGCCGACCGACCACCGCACCTTGCACGAGATGCTGGGCACGCTGGCCGGGGCTTCCCAAGGACTTCCCTCCAAGGCCGGTGACACGCGCGACGCCCACCCGGGCCAGGCCACGCAGGCGCCCACGCAGGTGCTGGCGGTGTCCGCGCCCGGCTTTGCCTTGCCCACGACGCTCACGTTGCAGCCCGCCGGCGCATCCATGCGCAACGGGCTGGGCGAGGAGCGCGCGCTGGTGGTGGTCAGCGCGCGCCGGCAGGGTGCGGAGCATGCGCACCACGATTGCCTGTTCGCGCGCCAGTTCAAGCTGAGCGAGGCCCAGGCGCGGGTCAACGCGCTGGTCTTCGCCGGCCACTCCATCGCCAGCCTGGCGCAGGTACTGCACGTGTCCGAAAACACGGTGCGCAGCCACCTCAAGCAGATCTTCCAGAAGACCAACACTCATGGCCAGATGGAACTGGTGCGCCTGCACGCGCAGCATTGCCCGCCGGCCTGAACGTCCCTCGCCCGGCCATCGCGCCGCTGCCGTATCCACTGCCTTATCGGTTGCCTCATTCAATTGGGTGAGGCCGCCTCACCCAGCCACATGACGCGCGGAATCCTCGTCGTGAAGGATTCGCATCTTCGCGGGCCTGCTTATAGTTGACCCGTCGCCACGCGGCCGCCGCGAGTCAGCCGGCGCCAACAGAAAAAGAACAACCAGAATCCGTCACGGAGGAGATACGCCATGCTAGGCCTGACGTTGCTTTACGTAGGTGCCGTGCTGTGCCTGAACGGCTTGTGGCTGCTGGGCAAGATTGGCGACCGCGAGATCTGGGTCGTCAACATCTTTGCCGGCGGGGTGACGATGCTGGTGTCGCTGCGCCTGATCTTCGGCGGCGAGGCGGACAGCGCATCCATCAAGGCCGGCGCGCTGACGCTGTTGTTCACCTTCACCTACCTGTGGGTTGCGCTCAACCGCTTCAACGGCGCGGACGGGCGTGGCCTGGGCTGGTTCAGCCTGTTCGTGTCGATCACGGTGATTCCCGTCGCCATTGATGCGCTGCGCCATGCCAACTCCGTCTGGGATACCTGGTTCGCCTGGTGCTGGGTCGGCTGGGGCGTGCTGTGGTTCCTGTACTTCCTGTTGCTGGCGATGCAGCGTCCGATCCTGAAATTCACCGGCGTTGCCACTGTCCTGGCAGGTATCGCCACCGGCTGGCTGCCAGGCTATCTGCTGCTGAGCGAATCGTTCAGATAGACCGCAAGGACAGACCCCAAAGACAGACCGCAAAGGTCGACCCCGGCGCGGCGGCGGGCAGCCGCGCGCGACCAACACGGATCCAGGCATGCAGCCAGGACGGCTGCATTGTTTCACGGCCGCAATCCGGCGACTGACCGGACACACACCAAGGAGACAGGCACATGGCAGATACCCTGATCAAGGTCGATCTCGCGCAATCGGCGTACGAGAACGAACAGGTCCACAACCGCTGGCACCCGGACATTCCCATGGCCTGCTGGGTCAATCCCGGCGACGAGTTCATCCTGGAGACCTATGACTGGACCGGCGGCTTCATCAAGAACAACGAGTCGGCGGATGACGTGCGGGACATCGACCTGTCCATCGTCCACTTTCTCTCCGGGCCGGTGGGTGTACGCGGCGTCAAGCCGGGCGACCTGCTGGTGGTCGACCTGCTGGACGTAGGCGCCAAGCCCGAAAGCCAGTGGGGCTTCAACGGCTTCTTCTCGAAGCAGAACGGCGGCGGGTTCCTGACGGACCATTTCCCGCTGGCGCAGAAATCCATCTGGGACTTCCACGGTGTCTACACCACGTCGCGCCATGTGCCCGGCGTGGAGTTCGCCGGGCTGATCCATCCCGGGCTGATCGGCTGCCTGCCCGATCCCAAGCTGCTCCATACCTGGAACGAACGCGAGACAGGGCTGATCAAGACCGACCCCAATCGGGTGCCGCCGCTGGCCAACCCGCCGTTTGCCGCGACCGCCCATATGGGCAAGCTCGTCGGGGACGCCGGCAGGCGGGCGGCAGCCGAGGGCGCGCGTACCGTGCCGCCGCGCGAGCATGGCGGCAACTGCGACATCAAGGACCTGTCGCGTGGCTCCAAGGTGTACTTCCCGGTGTATGTGGATGGGGCGGGGCTGTCGGTCGGCGATCTGCACTTCAGCCAGGGCGATGGCGAGATTACCTTCTGCGGCGCCATCGAGATGGCGGGGTGGGTGCACATGCGGGTCAACGTGATCAAGGACGGCATGGCGAAGTACGGCATCAAGAACCCCATCTTCAAGCCCAGCCCGATCACGCCGACCTACAACGACTACCTGATCTTCGAAGGCATCTCGGTGGATGAACAAGGCAAGCAGCACTACCTGGATGTCAACGTCGCCTACCGGCAGGCCTGCCTGAACGCGATCGAATACCTGACCAAGTTCGGCTACTCGCGCGCGCAGGCCTACGCCATCCTGGGCACGGCGCCGGTGCAGGGGCATATCAGCGGCGTCGTGGACATCCCCAACTCCTGCGCCACGCTCTGGATACCGACGCAGATCTTCGACTTCGATATCCGGCCGCAGGCCAACGGACCCACCGTGCACATCAAGGGAGGTGCCGACGTCCTGCTTTCGCAGGATGTGGCCTGAATGCCAATCTGAGCGCCAGCCAGAGATGTGAAGTCCCGGCGAGCGCGGGCTCCCGCCTTCCTCCTCCTTCCCCAAGGGGGGCCGCGCTTGCCACCTTCCACCAAGCGGAGAGACCTGTATGCCCATGTATGAATACGCCTGCGAGGCGTGCGGCAGCTTCACCGCGGTGCGCCGCATCGACGAGCGCGACGCGCCGCAGCCATGCCCCGGCTGCGGCCACGCAGCCCGGCGCCAGGTCACCGCGACCATGCTGGCCCTGATGCCCTCGGCCCGCCGCGTCGCGCATGCGGGCAACGAGCGCAGCGCCCACGCGCCTTTGAGTTCCCAGGGACATCGCCATGGGCCAGGCTGTGGCTGTTCGGGCGGCAGCGCCGGCCTGGCCGGCAAGCCGGGTGCGGCCAAGTCCTTTCCCGGCACGCGGCCCTGGATGATCAGCCACTAGTCCCGAGGAAGCACGCACTGGCAACGATGCGTGCCTTCAATTGCCAATCGCGCGCGTTGGCGCGATTGGCGCAGCCGCCACCATCTCGCGCACCATGGCGCGAAAGCGCATCACGGCGGCCGGCAGCGCGCCTTGGCGCATCGCGAGGTGCAGGGGCGCGCTCAGCACCGGGCTATCGCCTAGCGGGCGATAGACGATGTCCTCGCCACCCAGGCGGTGCATGGACGCGGGCACCACGGACACGCCAAGGCCTGCTGCCACCAGGCTCAGCGTGGCCGGCAGGCGCGGCGCTTCCTGTGCCACCAGCGGGCTGAAGCCCGCGGCACGGCAAGCGGTCAGGATCGCGTCATACAAGCCGGGCCCGGCGGGGCGGCGATAGAGGATGAAAGGCTCGCGCGCCAGCGCCGACAGCGGCAGCGCGCCAGCCTGCGCCGCCAGCGGATGCCCGGCCGGCAACGCCGCCAGCATCGGCTCCTCCAGCACGGCATCGAGCACCAGCCCGGCGGTGCCGCCCACCGGCGAGCGCACGAACGCGGCGTCCAGCCGCTCGTGCAGGATCGCGTCCACCAGCTCGCTGGTGCCGGCTTCCTCCAGCGTCACGGCAACACCCGGCACGCTCTCGCGAAACCGGCGCAGCACGGCGGGCACAAACGGGTGCAGGGCGGCGGAGCTGGTAAAGCCCACCGCCAGCCGCCCTTGCTCCCCGGCCGCGGCGCGGCGGACCACGTCGGCCACGCCTTCGGCCCGGGCCAGCACGGCGCGGGCCTCTTCCAGCAATGCCAGGCCGGCCTCCGTCGGACGCACGCCGCGCGGCAGGCGGCGCATCAGCAAAACACCCAGCTCCTCCTCCAGCCCGCGCAACAGGCGCGTGAGCGGCGGCTGTTGCATGCCCAGGCGCTCGGCGGCACGGGTGACGTGGCCTTCCTCGGCCAGCACGACGAAGGCGCGCAGGCGGCGAAGCTCAATCATTGCCATACTCTCCGGGTATTGAAAACGTGCTCAATATGCATTGGAAATCATAGCAGTTCGGCTCTATCCTGACGGCATGCGTCGGGTATCCACGGAGCACGGCCATGCAAGAACAAGAACAAGAACTGGACATGGACGCCAATTTCCCGCCTCGCCGTAGCCGGGCAACCCGCTTGAGTTCCTGGCGTGGCTGGACACCACGCCAGATGCTCGAAATGCGCCAGAAACGCCCGATCTTTCGAGACACCAGAACCGAACCCGCAAAGGAGCCGCAATGACCTGGTCAGCCAAGCAATACGTGAAATTCGAGAACGAACGTACCCGCCCGGTGCGTGACCTGCTGGCAGCGGTGCCGGGGCGCGAGCCGCGCGTCGCGGTAGACATCGGCTGCGGCCCGGGCAATTCGACGGAAGTGCTGGCCGCCTGTTTTCCCGGCGCGAGCGTGACCGGGCTGGACAGCTCGGCCGACATGGTCGAAGCCGCGCGCAAGCGGCTGCCGGCGTTGAAATTCGAGGTGAGCCGCATCGAAACCTGGTACGACCCGGGCCCTTACGACGTGATCCTCGCCAATGCCGTGCTGCAATGGCTGCCCGACCACGGCCGCCTGCTGCCCGCGCTTGCCGCCAAGCTGGCGCCCGGCGGCAGCCTCGCGATCCAGGTGCCCGACACGCTGGACACGCCCGCGCACCGCCTGATGCGCGAAGTCGCCGCCGACGGCCCGTGGGCCGGCAAGCTGGCCGCCGCTTCTCAGGCGCGTACCGGGCTGCAGGGCGCTGGCTGGTACTACGAATTGCTGCGCGCGCATTGCGGCGCGGTCGATGTCTGGCACACCACCTACCACCACGCGCTGGCCGGTGGCCCCGCGGCGATTGTCGAGTGGTTCAAGGGCACCGGACTGCGCCCCTTCCTGGACCCGCTGGATGAAGCCGAGCGCGCGGCTTACCTGGAGCGCTACACCGCGCAAGTGGCGCGCGCCTATCCGCCAATGGAGGACGGCACGGTGCTGCTGCCGTTCCCGCGGTTCTTCATCGTGGCCACGCGCTGACCGGAACCGGGGCCGCAACCAACAGCGTGCGCAGTGTCAGCCAGGCTCAGGCCTTGCGCAGATAGCAGGCCTTGAGCATGAAGCTGCCGGCGTCCATCTTGCAATCGACCTCGTGGTCGCCGCCCACCAACCGGATGCTCTTGACCTTGGTGCCCATCTTCAGCGTGATGGACGAGCCCTTGACCTTCAGGTCCTTGATCAGCACCACCGCGTCGCCGTCGTTCAACACGGCGCCGTTGGCATCTTTCACCACAGCCTGGGCGCTGTCATCGTCCTGCGCGGCGGCCACCATGGCCCACTCGTGGCCGCAGTCGGCGCAGACATAGTTGTCACCGTCGGGGTAGGTGTTCTCCAGGGCGCATTGGGGGCAGGCGGGGATAGTGGGCATGATGGCTTCCGGTTGCTTGAGGTTTAATGTTTGAGGATTTTGCGGGACCTGGAGTATAGCGGGCGGCGTTGCCATCCAAGGACACCTGGCGTTTCCCAGCGGTCACGCTACGCCGGCGTGCTGCGCGGCACGCGCGGGAAGTTCGTGCGCCAGGCCGGCCTAGTTGCCGTTGCTGGCTTCGTTCGCATCGTGCAATGCCAGCGCCTGGCGGTTGCGTGCGCTGCCGCCGCGCCGCCGGTCCGCTAGCGGCAGGCCGCCGCGCGCGGCCATCTGCCGGGAGCGCTGCTCCAGCCGCATCAGCATGGCATCCAGTTGCACCGCGTCCTTGTCCTCGAGCGCATCGAGCAGTTCAAGGTTGACCTGTTTCGTCAGCGGGAAGATCTCGCCGTACAGGGCCTCGCCCGCGGCGGTCAAGGCCAGCGTGACCTGCCGTGCATCACCAGGCCGCGCCACCCGGCTGATCAGCTTCTTGTCCACCATCGCCGTGATCGTGCGCGAAGCGCGGGGACGGTCCAGGTGGGCCAGCCGCGCCAGCTCGGACGAGCTCATCGCGCCGTGCGCGGCGAGTAGCGCCAGCAGGCGCCATTCCCTGCGGGTGACGCCGAATTGCCCTTCGCAATAGCGGATCACGATGCCGCCGGCATCCGCCAGCAGGCAGCTCAAGCGGTAGAGAAAGAGGTCCTCGATCGATTGCGGCTGGTTCAGGCGATCGGAGGCTGGATTGGAAGCTGGCATGGGGCGGCCCGGATGAATCGCATGGTTGGTTCGTGATCGCGCGGCCTGGCAAGGCGGCGCGCGAGAAGCTGCATTACAGGCCTGCGGCGCCACGGCGTCAAGAAATGCGATGAATGCTACACCGCATTTCTTGACGCCGTGGCGCGCAACAGGTGAGTCGATGGGGCAAGCCGTGGATGTCCCGATGACGCTGCTCAGGCGCAAGGAAGCGGGCGGTCCCGGCGTGGCTGGTTGGCCGCGATGGACTGGCGATGGGGACCGAAATGATTGATTAGAACAATCGACGGCATGCCAAGTAGAGTTGTCCGGCATTTGGGGG
>NZ_JBXASU010000021.1:58343-99908 GCF_058809705.1 Cupriavidus sp. MPR-AND1C
GCCACGAGGCGCCCCAATGCCAGTGCATGCATAACAACGGAGACCACGCCATGTTCCATCGCCTTGCCGCCCCGCTGCGGGCCGCAACCCTTGCGCTCCTGCTCTGCGCGCCGGGACTCGCCGCGCACGCCCAGGAGCGCTATCCGGCCAAGCCGGTGCGCTTCGTCAACTCGTTCCCGCCGGGTGGCCCGTCCGACCTGCTGGCCCGTTCAGTGGCCGAGGTGCTGCAGGGCGAGCTCAAGCAGGCCTTCGTGGTCGAGAACAAGCCGGGGGCGGGCGGCAACCTGGGCGCGGGGGCGGTGGCCAAGAGCCCGGCCGATGGCTATGCGGTGCTGTTCGGCATCGATACCACTTTTACCGTCAATCCGCATATCTACGGCGCCATGCCGTTCCGGCCTGGCGAGCTCAAGCCCCTGATGATACTGGCCAGTTCGGGGTTGCTGGTAGGCACGTCCCCGTCGTCGGGCATCGCTTCGCTGCCGGACCTGGTCAAACAGGCCAAGGCGAAGCGCCTGAACTTCAGCTCGGGAGGTAGCGGCAGCCCGGGCCACCTGGCCATCGAGGAGTTCCAGCGCGCCACCGGCCTCAAGCTGAACCACGTGCCTTACAAGGGCAGCACGCCGGCGGTGACCGCAGTGGTGGGCAGCGAGGTGGATGGCGGCATCCTGGCCACGCCCAGCATGCTGCCCTTCGTCAAGGCGGGCAAGGTGACGGCGCTGGCGGTGACCAGCCACCAGCGCTCGCGGCTGGCGCCGGGCATTGCTACCGTGGCCGAGCTTGGCATGAAGGAGCTGGAGCATGAGGTACTGTATGTGGCGATGGTGCCGGCGGCCACGCCGGAGCCGGTGGTGCGCGTGCTCGAGCGCGCCATCGCCGACGCGCTCGCGCGGCCCGATGTGCAGGCTCGCATGCAGGCGCTGGACCTACAGCCCGAAGCCATCACCGGCGCGGCCGCCGCGCGGCGGTTGTCGGACCTGTCCGAGCGATATCGTCAACTCATCGTTGCCACCGGCATGAAAGTCGAATGAAACCGAACCTGATCTATATCGTCGCCGACGATCTCGGCTACGCGGACCTGGGCTGCTATGGCGGGCGCGAGCCGGTGTCTCCGGTGCTCGACAGCCTGGCCGCCAACGGCCTGATGCTGACGCAGGGCTATGCCAACTCGCCGGTGTGCTCTCCCACGCGCTTTGCACTGATGACGGCGCGCTACCAGTACCGGCTGCGCGGCGCGGCCGAGGAGCCGATCAACAGCAAAAGCCGTGGCAGCAGCGCGCTGGGCCTGCCGCCAGCGCATCCCACCTTGCCCTCGCTGCTGCGGGCGCAGGGCTATCGCACGGCATTGATCGGCAAATGGCACCTGGGCTTTGCGCCGGCATTCGGCCCGCTGCTGTCGGGCTATCAGGCGTTTTTTGGCCCCATGGCGGGCGGTGTCGATTACTTCACGCATTGCGATTCCAGCGGCCGTCACGATCTGTGGCACAACGACGCGGAACATCAGGAGCCCGGCTACCTGACCGATCTGCTGTCGCGGCGCGCGGTGGATTACGTGACGCGCATGAGCGGGGAGGGCGCGCCGTTTTTCCTGAGCCTGCATTACACCGCGCCGCACTGGCCGTGGGAAACCCGCGACGACGCCGCGCTGGCGCCGCAGGTCAGCAACAACCTGTTCCATCTCGATGGCGGCAACATCCACACCTACCGGCGCATGATCGGCCACATGGACGAGGGCATCGGCTGGCTGGTGCAGGCGCTGCGCCAGCTCGGCCAGCTCGACAACACCCTGATCGTCTTCACCAGCGACAACGGCGGTGAGCGCTTCTCGGACAACTGGCCGCTGGTGGGCGGCAAGATGGACCTGACCGAGGGCGGCATCCGTGTGCCATGGATCGCGCACTGGCCCGCGATGATCGCGCCGGGAGGCACCAGCGCGCAGCACTGCATGACGATGGACTGGTCGGCCACGATGCTGGATGCGGCGGGCGTGCAGGCCGATCCCGGCTACCCGCTGGACGGCGTGTCGCTGATGCCGTTGCTGCGCGATGCGGCGCACCGCTTCCACCGCCCGCTGCACTGGCGCATGAACCACCGCGACCAGCGCGCGCTGCGCGACGGCGACTGGAAGTATCTGCAGGTGGACGGACACGAGTACCTGTTCGATCTCAGCCGCGATGAGCGCGAGCGCGCCAACCTGGCGAAGCGCGAACCCCAGCGGCTGGCGGCGATGCGCGAGGCCTGGCTGGCGTGGAATGCGGGCATGCCGCCGATTCCGGAGGATGCCACGGTCAGCCTGGGGTATTCGGCGGCGGATATGCCGCAGCGGTAACGACCCGGCCGAGGCTCCGGTCCGCACCTTGGTGTATCGTTGAAGATTGCGCGAAACGCGGGACTCTCCAACGGGAATACATCGAATGCTGACGATCTGGGGCCGTGCGAATTCGGTCAATGTGCAAAAGGTACTGTGGGGTTGCGAAGAACTTGGCTTGCCGTTCCAGCGGATCGACGCCGGCATGCAGTTCGGCGGCAACAACGAGCCCCGCTATCTCGCCATGAATCCCAACGGGCGCGTCCCGACGATCATGGATGGCGATTTTGTGCTGTGGGAGTCGAACTCCATCCTGCGCTACCTCGCCATGGAGTATGGCAAGGCAGGTGCGCTGTACCCGGCCGGGCCAAAGGTGCGCGCCAGCGTGGACCGATGGCTGGACTGGTCGCTGTCGACCTTGCAGCCGGCCGAACGGCCGGTCTTCTGGGGCTTTGTGCGTACGCCCGCCGCCGAACGCGATGTGGCTCGCCTGACGGCTGAGGCCGGCGTGGTGGCAGGCCTGTGGCGCATGCTCGATCAGCACCTGGAAGGCCGCGACTATATGGAGGGCGGCGTCTTCACGCTGGCCGACCTGGTGCTGGGCGCCTACGCACGCCGCTGGTTCGGCCTGGATGGCCAGATCGATCGTCCCGCGCTGCCCAATCTCGAACGCTGGTATGCGCAAGTGAGCGAGCGCGCCGGCTTCCGCCAATACGTTGCGGCGCCCTTGAGCTGAGCCTGGATCCCCTCATCACGAACCGATTCCCATGACTATCACCCTGCACACCTGGAATACGCCGAACGGCCGCAAGATCAGTGTCGCGCTCGAGGAAATGGCGCTGCCGTATGCCGTCAAGACCGTCAATATCACCAAGGGCGAGCAACACCAACCGGATTTCCTGCGCATCAGCCCCAACAACCGGATCCCGGCCATCGTCGATGCGGATGGCCCCGATGGGCAGCCGATCAGCGTCTTCGAATCCGGCGCGATCCTGCTTTACCTGGCCGAGAAGACCGGCAAGTTCCTGCCCGCGAGCTTGCGTGACCGTGTGCCGGTGCTGGAGTGGCTGATGTGGCAGATGGGTGGCTTCGGGCCCATGCCGGGCCAGGTGCATCACTTCCGCACGGTCGAGGCGGAGGCCGACCGGCACTATGGGCTCAAGCGCTACTCGGAGGAAACGCGGCGCCTGTACGGCGTGCTGGACCGGCGCCTGGCGCAGGTGGAGTATGTGGCCGGCGACCTGTCGGTGGCGGATTTCGCGATCCTGGGCTGGGCCTGGCGCCACGAGCGCCATCAGGTCTCGCTGGCGCAGTTTCCCAATGTCAGGCGCTGGTACGACGCCCTGTTTGCGCGTCCCGGCGTGCAGCGCGGCTTTGCGGTCAAGCTGGATGACCTGGCTTGACGCCGGCAAATCCGTACAATCTCCATACAAGCGCCGCACTGCCTTCGCACTACCTTTGCACCACCACAGCACAAACCAGACGGCCATTTGATGTGGGTCAAGGACCAGGATGGTGCCGCCCGCTAAGATGATTTCCGTCATGGAGATGCGGGGGCGCTCTTCATGACTTGTCTACCCGTTTCCAGAATACGGAAACTTGGCCCGCGCCACGCAAGTGGGGCGGGCTTTTTCTTGTCGCTTGTCCGCCCGGCGCTATCGGTTCCTAATGGTCCGGCTCGCCCGGTTGTGGGCCAGGTCGTCGCGGACTTCCGCGAGCAGGCGGCGCCGGCCAAGCTCGCCGACGTGCTCGGATTCCGCGCACTGTGGGTGCGCGACGTGCCGCTGAACAGCGCCGACTATCCGGACCCGGTTGGGCATCTCGGTCCCTGCGTGTTCCTTGGCGCGCTGGCTAGCCAGACCGAGCGCATCGTGCTGACGCTGCGGCATCCGTTTTTTTCTCTTCGCTAAGCGATGTCGCGGCGCAGTGCCGCTTCCACGAACGCGACAAAAGCTCTCACCTTCGCGCTGGCCATGCGGCCGGTCGGAAATATCGCCCAGAGGTCGACCGGTGCCAGCGTCCATCCGGCGAGCACCTGCCTGACTTCGCCGCTGGCCAGTTCCGGCGCGAACATCCATTCGGAGCCGATCGCCACACCGATATCCGCGAGCACTGCGGCACGCACGCCCTCGGCGGCCGTGACCCACAAGCGGCCGGACACCTCGACGGATACCTCGGCGCCGTCGCGGCGAAACGCCCAGGCATCGCCGCCGCCCTCGCGGTCGTAGACGATGGCCTCATGCGCGAGCAAGTCGGCGGGCACCTTTGGCTCGCCGGCAGCGGTGAAGTAGCGCGGCGTGCCGACCACGACCCGCTGGCTTTGCGCGATCTTCCTGGCGGTCATGGCCGAATCTCGCAACGCGCCCATGCGCAGGGCGACATCCACTCCATGCTCGAGCAGGTCGATATTGCCATCCTCCAGCAGCACGTCCACCACCAGTTGCGGATGCTCGGCCAGGAAGGCTTTGAGGTGCGGCACGATATGCAGCCGCGCGAAGGTGACGGCCGCGGTCACGCGCAGACGGCCGGAAAGACTGGCGCCCGAGCCCCTGGCCGCATGCTCCGCGGCATCCGCTTCCTCGATCGCGCGCTTGGCGTGCTCGTAGAAATTCTTTCCTGCTTCGGTCGGCGACAGGCCGCGGGTGGACCGCACGAGCAGCCGCACGCCGAGCTGTGCTTCCAGTTGTGCGACCGATTTCGATACGGACGGCTGCCCGACCTTCAGCAGCCGCGCGGCGCCCGAGAAAGAGCCTGCCTCGACGACGGCAACCAGTGTTTCCATGGCAGTCATCCTGTCCACGATGCGCTTCCTCTCATTGGATTGCCGCCGGGTTATGTCCGGAAAGAATGAATCATATTCCCGCGGCTCGCCTACCGGCGGGAAGCAGCTTGACCGAACATGATTCCAGCAACGTGCACCTTCGCATCGAGCAGCTTACTTGGATCAGATGGAGTAGTCAGCATGTCACTGCAGCAAAAACTCGACGCCATCAAGGCGGACTTCAAGGCCGGCAAGGCGCCGTATTTCGCACCGCCGGAAATCCATCCCATCATGGAACGGGCTACGGCTCAATTGATTGCCTCGGGACAAGCAGGCCGCGCGCTGAAGGCGGGGGACACGGCGCCCGTCTTCACGCTGACGGACCCGGAGGGCGCACCGGTTTCCTCGGAGGAGCTACTGGCGCAAGGGCCACTCATCGTCAGCTTCTACCGCGGGGTGTGGTGCCCGTATTGCAATATGGAACTGCAGGCGCTGGAAGAGGCCGTGCCGGTGTTCAGGGAAGCCGGCGCCAGCGTGGTGGCCATTTCGCCGCAGAACGCGGTCAATAGCCGCAAGTCCGTGCGCACCAACAAGCTCAGCTTCCCCATCCTCAGCGACACGCATAACGACGTGGCTGCCGCGTTTGGCTTGCGCTTCGCACTGCCGAACTATCTGGTGGATCTGTACAAGCAACTGAAGAACGACCTGCCGGCCTTCAACGGCGACGCGAGCTGGACGCTGCCGATGCCGGCGCGCTACGTGATCGGGCAGGATGGGACCATCCTGTATGCCGAGGTCAATCCTGACTACACGCACCGGCCGGAGCCTGCCGAGATGTTGCCGGCGCTGCGCCACGCCAAAGGCGGCAGGTAAGGGCGGCACAATCCCGTGTCGGTGTGATGGGTGAGCAAGACCAGCGGAATTGTATCGCCGGGTAGCCACGGCGGCTCAGGGCGCGCGCGGCAGTATTCCACGTCACAGTGCACGGGATGGCTATCGCCGCTGGCGAGCTGGAATACGGCAAACATGGCATCGGTCATGGTGCGGGATGGCAGTACGAAGCGCTCCCCAACGGCGAAATCCTCGAAACACCGCTGTGCGCGCATGCGGTGTCGGCTGGGGTCGAATGCGCTTGCAACGTCAGGTCGGGTCATGCTTCATTGCATCCTCGATATCGGCCGCCCGCGCGACGATCTGCCATTTGGCGATCTCACTGCTCACGTGTGCGTCGCGTGCCTGCGGCGTTGAACCGGACTCGATAACCAGGCCCATCTCGAAGGCTCGCTTGCTCAGGTCGATCGCGGTCTCTGCGTTGCTGGATCTGCTGATGGAAACGGTTCGCGCGCTGATCGCCGATGGACAGTGGCCGGCCCGCGTCAACAGCGCAGGCCGCTGACGGCAATGTCCAGGTTGTGAGCCGGGGCGGCCAGCGTCGATACAGGTTAGTGTGCTGGCCGCCCTGGGATGCCGCTGCGGCGAACTCAGGGTGCCGGCGTGGCCAGCGGCTTGCCCTTCTCGACAACGTACACGCCAATCAGCCGGGTCGGTGTCGTGCCGGAATTGTGGGCGTCATGTACAACTCCTGCGGGCACCACGAACGACTCGCCCACCTTGACGAGGCGAGGTGGCTGCCCCTCGACCAGCAACTCGGCCTGCCCCTCGGCCACATAGCTGATCTCGTCTCCCGGGTGCGTATGCCGTCCGGCATGGATCCCTGGCGCCAGCTCCACGCGCGCCACGACCGCTTCGCGCCCCGGCACGGAAACATCTTCCTTGCCGACAATCGTGCGCGTGAGGCCGCTGTTCTGCGCCAGCACGGCGCCGGAGGCGATCGATAGGCCGACGCCCGCGAGCATCCCCAGAGTTCTGATGTTCATCATCTGTCTTCTCCCGTCATGGTCTTGTTTTGCTGCGTTGGACTACAGAAGGCATGTCCCCTGGAAAGCGAAACACGCCGGTGACGCGTGGAACCGGGCTCAAGCGGGCAGGGCGGCTGCATGCGGCATGCCGCTGAATGTCGGACATGCTAGCAGTTGGCTCGTGAGTTTGCCTCACCTGCATGATGTGTCATTTGATGCGCATTTCGTGGTGGCCGGTGCAAGCGCCTTGCCGCTGCGAGCCGCGCTACCACCCCCTCCGGCATGTTCATATTTCCGTCGAATCTTATGCGGAAAACGTGCAAGGATCGGCGAAACCATTCGTTCCTTTCAGATAGCCCCCTCGGTAGTCTTCATCCCTGACGCAAGCCTTCCCACACAAGGAAGGCCATGAAACGCGGCGCGAATGCGCCATTTCACGACGAGAATACGGGAGCAAGACACATGATTCGCAAGCTGGCCATCGGACTCGCGGCACTGGCCGTCATCGGTTCCACCCAGACCGCCTGGGCCAACACCGCCCTGCTGAACGTTTCGTACGATCCCACGCGGGAGCTGTATGTGGACGTGAATGCCGCCTTTGCCAAGGCCTGGAAGGCCAGGGGCGGCGATGCGCTGACCATCCGCCAGTCGCATGGCGGCTCGGGCAAGCAGGCGCGTTCGGTGATCGATGGGCTGGATGCGGATGTGGTCACGCTGGCGCTGGGCTATGACATCGACGCCATCGCCGAGAAGGGCTTGCTCAAGCCGGACTGGCAAAAGCGCCTGCCGCACAATGCGTCGCCCTATACCTCGACCATCGTGTTCCTGGTGCGCAAGGGCAATCCCAAGGGCATCAAGGACTGGAACGACCTGGTCAAGCCTGGCGTGCAGGTGATCACGCCTAACCCGAAGACCTCGGGTGGCGCGCGCTGGAATTACCTGGCGGCCTGGGGCTACGCGCTGCGCCAGCCGGGCGGCAACGAGCAAAAGGCCAAGGAGTTCGTCGGCCAGTTGCTGAAGAATGTGCCGGTGCTGGATTCCGGCGCCCGCGGCGCCACCACCACCTTTGTCGAGCGCGGCCTGGGCGATGTGCTGATTGCCTGGGAAAACGAGGCCATCCTGGCGATCAAGGAACTGGGCCCGGACAAGTTCGACATCGTCGCGCCGTCAATCTCCATCCTGGCCGAGCCGCCGGTGGCGGTGGTGGACAAGGTGGTGGACAAGAAGGGCACGCGCAAGGTGGCCGAAGCCTACCTGCAGTTCCTGTACACCGACGAGGGCCAGGAAATCGCGGCCAAGAATTACTACCGCCCGATCTCGGAGAAGATTGCCGCCAAGTACGCGAGCAACTTCCCCAAGGTCAAGCTGTTCACCATCGATGAGGCCTTTGGCGGCTGGCAGAAAGCGCAGAAGGCGCACTTCGCCGACGGTGGCTCGTTCGACCAGGTCTACCAGCCTGGCAAGAAGTAGGACATAGCCGGCGGCAGGCGAGGGCCGGACGGCCACGATCCACAAACAGCGCTGAAGAGGCACGGACATGCAGGTCTTCTGGTTTATCCCCACGCACGGCGACAGCCGCTACCTCGGCACCTCCGAAGGGGCGCGCGAGGTCAATATCGATTACCTGAAGCAGATCGCTACCGCGGCCGATACGCTTGGCTACGAAGGCGTGCTGATTCCCACCGGCCGCTCCTGCGAGGATCCGTGGGTGGTGGCCTCCACGCTGGCAGCGGTCACCGCCCGGCTGCGCTTCCTGGTGGCGGTGCGCCCGGGGCTGATGGCGCCCACGCTGGCCGCGCGCATGGCGGCGACATTCGACCGCCTGTCGGGCGCACGCCTGCTGGTGAACCTGGTGACGGGCGGCGACGCGTCAGAGCTGGAGGGCGATGGCCTGTTCCTGGACCATGCCGAGCGCTACGAAGCCAGCGCCGAGTTCATCCGTATCTGGCGTGAAGTGCTGGCCGCCAGCCATGAAAGCGCCGAGCTCGACTATGAGGGCAAGCATCTCAAGGTCAAGGGCGCGAAGGTGTTGTTCCCGCCGCTGCAGCGCCCGCATCCGCCGGTGTACTTTGGTGGCTCCTCGGCTGCCGCGCATGAGCTCGCGGCCGAGCAGGTGGATACCTACCTGACCTGGGGCGAGCCGCCGGCGGAGGTCGCCAGGAAACTCGCCGACGTGCGCCAGCGCGCGGCGCGCCACGGGCGTAGCGTGAAGTTCGGCATCCGCCTGCACGTGATCGTGCGCGAGACCGAGGACGAGGCATGGGCCGCGGCCGACCAGTTGATCAGCAAGCTCGACGATGCGACGGTGGCGCGCGCGCAGGCGGCGATCGGCAAGATGGATTCCGAAGGGCAGCGCCGCATGGCCGCGCTGCATGCCGGTGGCGGCGCACGCAGCCGCGCGGAGCTGGAGATCAGCCCCAACCTGTGGGCCGGCGTGGGCCTGGTGCGCAGCGGCGCGGGCACGGCACTGGTGGGCGACCCGCACATCGTGGCGGCGCGCATCAAGGAGTACGCGGCGCTGGGCATCGATACCTTCGTGCTGTCCGGCTACCCGCATCTGGAGGAAGCCTATCGCTTCGCCGAGCTGGTCTTTCCGCTGCTGCCGCGCTCGGTGCGCGACAAGCTGCATGGCAAGGTGCTGTCCGGCCCTGTCGGCGAAGTCATGGCAACCGGCATCGTGCCGCGCGCGGCGCGCGGGTAGGAGGCAACCATGTCTGCTCCCTTGACCCTGCCCGCGCGCAACCCTGACTGGCTGCGCCATGCCGCTCGCTCGGCCGCGCCCTGGATCGTGCCAGTGCTGCTGGTGGCGGCGTGGCAGCTGGCCTCGCAGCTGGGCTGGCTGTCCAACCGCATCCTGCCGGCGCCGCTCGACGTGGTGAAGGCCGCCTGGGGCCTGTCCGTGACCGGCGAGCTGTGGCGCCACGTGTGGGTCAGTACCTGGCGCGCCGTGCTTGGCTTCACCATCGGCGGTGGCTTCGGGCTAGCGCTGGGCTTGCTGACGGGCACCTTCCGGCCGGCTGCGACCCTGCTCGACAGCACCTTGCAGATGGTGCGCAACATTCCGCCGCTGGCGCTGATCCCGCTGGTGATCCTGTGGTTCGGCATCGACGAGACCGCCAAGCTGTTCCTGGTTTCGCTGGGTGTGTTTTTCCCGATCTACCTGAACACGTACCACGGCATCCGCGCGGTCGACCCCGGGCTGATCGAGATGGCGAAGAGCTATGGACTGTCGGGCTGGCGCCTTTACCGCGAGGTGATCCTGCCGGGCGCCTTGCCCAACATCCTGGTCGGCGTGCGTTTCTCGCTCGGCCTGATGTGGGTGATCCTGATCGTGGCCGAGACCATCTCGGCGCAGTCGGGCATCGGCTACATGACCATGAATGCGCGCGAGTTCCTGCAGACCGATGTCGTGCTGGTGGGCATCCTGCTCTACGCGCTGCTGGGCAAGCTGGCGGATCTGCTGTCACGCGGGCTGGAGCGGTTCTGGCTGCGCTGGCACCCCGGCTACCAGGCGCACTGAGCGCCGCCGGCCAAGGAGAACCCGATATGCAAAGCAACCCGATCGAGCAAGCCGCGCTGGCCGATGTGCCTGCCAGCCAGGATGGCAAAGGCCTCGCGCTGCGCGTGCAGCAGGTGGTGAAGCGCTACGGCGGGCGCGAGGTGCTGCACGGCATCGACCTGCAGGCCGCGCCCGGCGAGTTCCTCGCCATCGTGGGCCGCAGCGGTTGCGGCAAGAGCACCTTGTTGCGGCTGGTGGGCGGCCTGGAAGACAGCGACGGCGGTGGCGTGACGCTGGACGGCGCGCCTGGCAACAAGCAGCGCGAGGCGCTCCGGGTGATGTTCCAGGACGCTCGCCTGCTGCCTTGGAAGACGGTGCTGGACAACGTGGCGCTGGGGCTGCCGCGCGCGCGGCTGGCCGATGCGGCCAGGGTGCTGGGCCAGGTCGGCCTGGCCGAACGCGCGGGCGAGTGGCCGGCGCGCCTGTCGGGCGGCCAGCGCCAGCGTGTGGCACTGGCGCGCGCGCTGGTGCATCACCCGCGCTTGCTGCTGCTGGACGAGCCGCTGGGCGCGCTGGATGCACTGACCCGCATCGAGATGCAGGGCTTGATCGAAGCCTTGTGGCAACGCCTGGGCTTCACGGCGCTGCTGGTCACCCACGATGTATCGGAAGCGGTAGCACTGGCCGACCGCGTGGTGCTGATCGAAGACGGCCGCATCGCGCTGGACCAGAGGGTGGCGCTGCCGCGTCCGCGCCAGCGCGGCTCGGCGGCGTTCGCGCAACTCGAGGACGCGGTGCTGCGCCGGGTGATGCGGCGTGAGGGCACGCCGGCTGCCGATGAGAGCCGGCACGGGCAAGCATTGTTGCCCGCGGTGGACTGGTCGGTGGCGCGCACGTTCGATTCAGTGCGCTGGGCAATCTAGGGCGTTGGCCGCGGCGCAAGCACGCCAGGCTAGCAGCAAACAAGTATGAAACATAGGCCGCGCGGCCAGCCTCGAGCGAAGCCGGCGCAACCCGCGCAAGCGGTGGCAGCCATAGGTGAGAGTGCAACGTCACTCACCCGCGCGGGGGCCATCCGCTGAACCAGGGTTTTACGCATTTCTCATTTTCACTCACGCAAAGGAACTTCTATCATGAGCATTCAGGCGATCAACGTACGTAACCAGTTCCGCGGCAAGGTTGCCGCCATCATCGAAGGCCCTGTGGTCTCGGAGGTCGACGTCGAGACGCCGGCCGGCATCGTCACCTCGGTCATCACCACCCGCTCGGTCAAGGATCTCGGCCTTGCCATCGGCAGCGAAGTCGTTGCCCTGGTCAAGGCTACCGAGGTATCCCTGGCCAAGCTTTGATGCCTCGCCCGAGGCGCAAGCGCAACGCAAAGGAAATCGCAATGGCAAGCGCGAACGAAGCAGGCGCGGCACTGACGGCGCTCACCCACTACCTGGAAGGGCTGCCGCGCCGCCCCGAGAGCGATCGCCAGCTGTGGCGCGACGCGCGTGGGCAGGTGCAGGGCCAGTTCTATAACTGCTCGCTGACCAGCGCGTTCGAGCCGCTCATCACCCTGTCCAGCCGCGACGTGGTGGCGCACGAAGGCACGCTGCGCACCTACGCCGGCGACGGCGTCGGCCTGAGCGCATGGAAGCTGTTTGCGATGGCGGCGGACGATGCCTCGCTGGTCTCGCTCGACCGGCTCTCGCGCCTGGTGCATGCCATCAATTATTTCGCGGCCGATGGCGATCGCAAGCTGGTGCTCAACGTGCACAACCGGCTGCTGGCCGCCGTGGCCGACGATCACGGCGCGGCCTTCCGGCGCGCGCTGCAGTCGCTCGGCCTGCCGCTGGACCGGTTCGTGATCCAGGTGCCGGCCAGCGCCAACGATGATCTGCCGCTGTTGCTGCACGTGGTGGGCAACTACCGCCGCAACGGCTTTGCGGTGAGCCTGCAGGCATCGGACCCGGCGGAGGCCGGTGCGCTGATGGCGCACGCGCTGCCCGACTGGCTCAAGCTGGACATGCACCGCAATTGGACCGACCGCCAGCTGGCGGGGCTGCAGGCCAGCGCCGACAGCGCCGGCGTGACGCTGATCGGGCGCCGGCTGGAGAATGCCGAGAACGCCGAGCGGCTGCAGGCAGCCGGCATCGTGCTGGGGCAGGGCAGCTTCACCGGCTCGGCGGTGAGCGCGCGCCAGCTGCATGCAGTGTCCGGCGAGGCGGGCAGTCAGGAGTTCAAGGGCGGGATGTCCCGGAGCGGATCCGGCGGCGTCCCATGGCGTTGACCAAGGAGCCGACATGACGCAGACGAAGAGGCCGGCCGCGCGGGAGCAGCGCGGCGGCCAGGCGGGCGCAAGCGCGCGACCCGCCGACGTACGGTTGAAGGTGCCCAAGGGCTTGCAGATCCTGACGGTGCCGGGGTTGCATGGCAGTGGCCCGGGCCACTGGCAAAGCCGTTGGGAGCAGCGCTTCCCGGACTGGCAGCGCGTGGAGCAGCACGACTGGTCGCGCCCGAGCCTGCCGCTGTGGGCCGAGCGCGTGTCGGAAAGCATCATGCGGGCGCAGCGCGTGGCCCCGCGCGGGGCCATCCTGGTGGCGCACAGTTTTGGCTGCCTGGCCACCTTGCGCCAGGCAGCGCTCGACCCCGAGGGCATCGCGGGCGCGGTGCTGGTGGCGCCGGCCGACCCCGACAAGTTTGGCGTGGCCGGGCTGCTGCCCGCGTACCGGCTGCCGTTTCCCACCATCCTGGTGGCCAGCCGCAACGATCCCTGGATGCAGCAGCGCACCGCGTTCAGCTGGGGCACGCTGTGGGGCAGCGAGCTTCATGATGCGGGCATGCTGGGTCACATTAACGCCGATTCCGGGCTTGGCCAGTGGCCCGAGGGGCTTGCCTTGCTCGATACCTTGATCCAGCGGATCGAGGCCGACGGCAGCGCCGGCCCGTCCGGCGACCGCGCCGGGCCTTGGGACGGCGGGCTGGAAGTGTCGTCCACGTTTCCTTATATCTAAAACGCCTAAGAACATACGTAAAGATTCGTTCTGTTTATAAGGCGGCATCTGCAGAATTTGTCTCGTAGGCCGGTGTGTTATGCGCCGGCGTCATAAAGAAGCCGCCCCCGCTGCTTCGGTTTCCGGCGAATCCCGCTCGGAAGCCATTCTCCGGGGGCGGATACACACTGACGGCACAGACGAGACAACATGCCACCCTCGATTTCCCTGGCGGACAATCCGCCCCCGGCGAGACCGGATGCCCCACAAGCGCGCAAGAGCGCGCCGCCCAAGCCAGGCAAGCAGCGCTTTACCGTGCTCCCAGGCTTTGGCCTTTCGCTGGGCTTCACGCTGTTCTACCTGACGCTGATCGTCCTGATCCCGCTGTCGGCCACCTTCCTCAAGACCTTCACCATGACCTGGGAGGCCTTCTGGGCCGCAGTGAGCTCGCCCCGGGTGGTCGCCTCCCTGCAACTGAGCTTCGGCGCCTCGCTGATCGCCGCCATCGTAAACACGGTGTTCGGGCTGATCGTGGCCTGGGTGCTGGTGCGCTACCGCTTTCCCGGCAAGCGCCTGGTCGATGCGCTGGTCGATCTGCCCTTTGCCCTGCCTACCGCAGTGGCCGGCATCGCGCTGACTGCGCTGTTCGCCGGCAACGGCTGGATCGGCCGCTACCTGGAGCCGCTGGGCATCAAGGTGGCTTTCACCCCGCTGGGCGTGGTGGTGGCGCTGACCTTTATCGGGCTGCCGTTCGTGGTGCGCACGGTGCAGCCAGTACTTGAGGACGCGGAGCAGGAGCTGGAAGAAGCTGCGGCCAGCCTGGGCGCCACGCGCTTGCAGACCTTTGTCCGCGTGATCCTGCCAACCATCCTGCCGGCGCTGCTGACCGGGTTTGCGCTGTCGTTCGCACGCGGCACCGGCGAGTACGGCTCGGTGGTCTTCATCTCCGGCAACATGCCGATGGTCTCCGAGATCGCGCCGCTGATGATCTATTCCAAGCTGGAGCAATACGACTACGCGGGCGCTACCGCGGTGGCGGTGGTGATGCTGGTGATCTCCTTCGCGTTGTTGCTGCTGATCAACCTGCTGCAAGCGTGGACACGCCGTCACCACCAGGCAGTGCGTGCGTCCGTCTCGCCGGACAAGGAGAGCTGAAATGGCCGGCGTCGTTACCAAGGGCCTGGGCGGCCGTGCCGCCCCCGCCGCCACGCAACTCCGGGATGCCACGGGTGAAGCGCCGTGGGTGCGCTACACCCTGATCGCGGTCGCGGTGCTGTTCCTCGCGCTGTTCCTGTTCATTCCGCTGGCTTCAGTGTTCTATGAAGCGCTGCGCAAAGGCGTGCAGACTTACTTCGATGCGCTGGTGGAGCCCGATGCCGTGGTCGCGATCCAGCTCACGCTGCTGGTGGCCGCCATCGCGGTGCCGCTCAATGTGGTGTTCGGCGTGGCGGCGGCGTGGGCCATCGCCAAGTTCGATTTCCGCGGCAAGAGCCTGCTGACCACGCTGATCGACCTGCCGTTCTCGGTGTCGCCGGTGATCTCCGGCCTGGTCTATGTGCTGCTGTTCGGCGCGCAGGGCTGGCTGGGGCCGTGGCTGGAGGCGCACGACATCAAGATCATGTTCGCGGTGCCGGGCATCGTGCTGGCCACCATCTTCGTCACCTTTCCCTTTGTGGCGCGCGAGTTGATCCCGCTGATGCAGGCGCAGGGCAGCGAGGAGGAGGAGGCCGCCATCGTGCTGGGCGCCTCGGGCTGGCAGACCTTTCGCCGCATCACGCTGCCCAATATCCGCTGGGGCCTGCTGTATGGCGTGATCCTGTGCAATGCGCGGGCGATGGGCGAGTTCGGCGCGGTCTCGGTGGTGTCGGGCCATATCCGCGGCCTGACCAACACCATGCCGCTGCACGTGGAGATTCTCTACAACGAATACAACTTCGCGGCCGCCTTTGCGGTGGCGTCGCTGCTCACACTGCTGGCCCTGGTCACGCTCGGCATCAAGACGCTGGTGGAGTACCGCGCCAGCCGCGAGCACAGGGAAGACGAGAACTTTGCGCCGGAGAACCCGAGCGCTGGCAAATTGCAAGGACAGGCATCATGAGCATCCAGGTCAAGAATGTGCAGAAGCATTTCGGCAATTTCGTCGCGCTCGACGACGTCACCCTCGATTTCGATGAAGGCCAGCTGACGGCGTTGCTGGGGCCCTCGGGCTGTGGCAAGACCACGCTGCTGCGCATCATCGCCGGCCTGGAACGCGCGGACGCCGGCCAGATCCTGCTGGAGGGGCGCGATGCCTCGCACCAGCACGTGCGCCAGCGCCAGGTCGGTTTTGTGTTTCAGCATTACGCGCTGTTCAAGCACATGACGGTGTTCGAGAATGTGGCCTTCGGCCTGCGCGTCAAGCCGCGCGCCGAGCGCCCCGGCGAGGCGCAGATCCGCGACAAGGTGCGCGCGCTGCTGGAACTGGTGCAGCTCGACTGGCTGGCCGACCGCTATCCGCCGCAGTTGTCCGGCGGGCAGCGCCAGCGTATCGCACTGGCCCGCGCGCTGGCGGTGGAGCCGCGCGTGCTGCTGCTCGACGAGCCGTTCGGCGCGCTCGACGCCAAGGTGCGCAAGGAACTGCGCCGCTGGCTGCGCCGCCTGCACGACGAGCTCCATGTCACCAGCGTGTTCGTCACCCACGACCAGGAAGAGGCGCTCGAAGTGGCCGACCAGGTGGTGCTGATGAACCGTGGCCATGTGGAGCAGGCGGGCACGCCGGAGGCGGTCTACAACCATCCGGCCACGCCGTTCGTGTTCGGATTTCTCGGCAACGTCAACCTGTTCCACGGCCGGCTTGAGGTCGGGGAGCGGGGCGGCCTGCTGCATACCGGCGACTCGATCCTGCCGGTGATCGGCAGCGGCCATGAGACCGCCGGCGACGCCGTGGCCTATGTCCGCCCGCACGATCTCGACCTCGAGCGCTATTCGCCCGGCACCGACGGCATTGCCGTGACGCTGCGCCGCGCGCTCACCCTGGGCCCCGTGGCCCAGCTCGAACTGGAACGTGAAGACACCCAGGAAGTCATCGAAGTGGCGCTGCCGCTCGAGCGCTTCCGCCACCAGGGCTTCCGCGAGGGCGAGCTGCTCGCCGTGCGGCCGCGCCGGCTGCGTGTCTTCGTCCAACCCCATGCATCCGCCCCGGCTAGCGCCAGGGGCACGCCGGCAGGAGCCGCACAATGAACTTCCAGCAACTGCGTTCCATCCGCGAGGCGGTGCGCCGCCAATTCAACCTGACCGAGGTGGCCAATGCGCTCTATACCTCGCAGCCCGGCGTCTCGCGCCAGATCCGCGAGCTGGAGGAAGAGCTCGGCGTCGAGATCTTCGAGCGCTACGGCAAGCGCCTGACCGGCCTGACCGAGCCCGGGCGCGAAATCGTGCGCATCGTCGAGCGCCTGCTGCTCGAGGCCGAGAACCTGCGCCAGGCGGGCGACGAATTCGCCGGGCGCCATACCGGCCGCCTGACGGTGGCCACCACCCACACCCAGGCGCGCTATGCCTTGCCCAAAGTGGTGCAGAGCTTCCGCCGCGCCTACCCCCATGTGACGCTGGCGCTGCAGGAGGCCTCGCCCGCGCATATCGTGGAACTGGTGCTGAGCGGCCAGGCTGATATCGGCATTGCAACCGAGGCGGTGGCCAGCGAGGCCGGGCTGACCTCGTTCGAGGCCTATACCTGGCGCCACGTGCTGGTGGTTTCGCCGGATCATCCGCTGACGCACCTGCCTGAGCCGACGCTGGAAGACATCGCCGCCTTCCCGATCATTACCTACGACGCCGGCTTCACCGGGCGCCGCAAGATCGACGACGCCTTTGCGGCCGCCGGCCTGCAGCCGGAGATCGTGCTGACCGCGATGGACGCGGACGTCATCAAGACCTACGCGGAGCTGGAGCTGGGCGTGGGCATCATCGCCTCGATGGCCTACGACGAACGCAAGGACGCCGGGCTGGTGCGGATCGCGGCCGACCATCTGTTCGAGCCCAACACCACCAGCGTGGCCGTGCGCCGCGGCGCCTACCTGCGCGGCTACGCGCACGCTTTCATCAACATGTTCGCGCCGCACCTCTCGCGCGACACGGTCAGCAGCGCGCTGTCCGAGCCGGCAGGCGGGCAGGTGGTCGAGGCTTGACGGCCCGGGCTTGCGGGGCCTGAGTGCTCCGGTGCCGATCGCGCCGCATCCTCGCGTTTCGCGCCATCCGCTCTCCATTCGTCGCACGCCACTTTCGTCCCGGCAGGTGTCCGCGTAAAGTCACAACTGTCCGTGGCGGAATACGCTGATACCGTCACATGGCTTGATGCACCGCAATATCGACGGTGCGCGGGTCGGCACGAGAGGAGAGCGAGATGAAGCAAGGCCGTGGCGGCAGGGGGCTGATCGCCCCGATCATCCTGATTGCATTGGGCGCGGTGTTCCTCGCGCAAAACGGCGGCCTGCTGCCGGCTTATCTGGTGCGGGATGGCTGGCCCGTGCTGCTGATCGCGCTGGGCGCCATCGTGCTTGTGCGCCGCCTGGCCTGGCGGCGCGTCGACCAGCGCGGCCCGAAGCCATGAGCGCGCGCCCGCAAGGGCTGCTGAGCTGGCAATGGCACGGCTACGCCCGCAATCACAATCACCCGCGCAGCCTGCTGCTGCACATTGTCGCGGTGCCGATGTTCATGGCCGGCAATGTGCTGTTGGCCTATGGCGTGCTGTCGCTATCCGTGCCCGCGGTAGGGCTTGGCGTGCTGTGCATGGCCTTGTCGATGATGCTGCAAGGGCGCGGGCACCGGCTCGAGGCGGTCAGGCCCGAGCCGTTCGTCGGCCCGCTCGACGTGGCGCAGCGCATCCTGGCCGAGCAATGGATCACGTTTCCGCGCTATGTCCTGTCCGGGCAGTGGTGGGCCGCGTTGCACGGCCACGGCGCCAATCCCGCGATGGATGACGCCAACGTGTCGCAGCGTATATGCGAGCCGGGCGACGGCTGCCGGCGCCAGTGACCGGCCTTTACAATAACGATCAGTCATCCTCGACCTTGCCCCTATGAAAGCGCTGGATCGCTGTCCCGCCGCCATTCCCTCCAGGATCTCGATCCTCGCGCGCGACCTGGTGTTCGTGCTGTGCGCGAACACCATCATCGCAGTCAGCCTGAACTACGGTTTCCGCACGGGCGGCTCGCTGTGGCACAACTTCGTCTACAGTCAACTTATCGGCCTGTCGATCTGGCTGCTGATCGACATCGCCCGCGTACTGATCTGGTGGAATGATCGTCCCAGGCGCTGGCCCTTCCTGTGCCTGACCGCCGTTGCCGTGCCGCTGGGCGTGATCATGGGCAGCTGGACCACGCGCGTGGTACTGAGCGAGCCGGCGAAGTCCTTCGAGGAAGCAACCGATATGCTGCGCATGTGCCTGGTAGTGGGCATGCTTGCATCGGCCAGCATGATTTACTTCTACTGGTCGCGCGAGAAGCTCGCCCATCTCGAGCGGCAGGCCGCGCTCGACGCGCTGCAGCGCGAAGAGGCCGAGAAGCAGCTGGTGCGCGCGCAGCTGATGGCCCTGCAGGCGCAGATCGAGCCGCATTTCCTGTTCAACTCCCTGGCCAACCTGGATTGCCTGATTGCCACCGACCAGCAGGCCGCAAGGCGCCTGCTGCAGCGGCTGATCGGCTTCCTGCGCATGTCGCTGTCCCACACGCGCGCCGAGCAATGCACGCTGCGCCAGGAGTTCGAGTTGCTGCGCAGCTACCTGGACATCCAGGCGCTGCGTTTCGGCACGCGCCTGGCCTATGAGATCGAGCTTCCGCCCGAACTGGCGGAGGTGGAGATCCCGCCCATGCTGATCCAGCCGCTGGTGGAGAACGCGGTCAGCCACGGCATCGAACCGTGCATGCATGGCGGCAGGATCGTGCTGTCGGCCCGGGCGCAGGGTGACAACGCGGTGCAGGTTGTCATCACCGACAGCGGGGTAGGCTTCGGACATGCCGTGACCAAGGGCTCCGGCCTCGGGCTGACCCATGTGCGCGAGCGGCTGGCGCGGATTTTCGGGGCGGCGGCCAGCATGCAGATGGAAGAAAACACGCCACGCGGCGTGATCGTCCGGCTGACGTTACCCGTTGTGCGCACGGCGGCGCCTGCCGCCGCCCACGCCCCCGTGCCGGTGCCCGCGGGCAAGGCTGCCGGCGCGCGCGCCATCCCCCCTGTGAGCGCTGCCACGCAAGGCATTTCCCATTCTTGACGCACCTCGCTGCTTAGCCGCTTCGACTTCTTCGACTGCTTAGACTGCATCGACCCATCCGCCCCTTACTACCGTTTCCATGGCCCCGACCCTGTTGATCGCCGACGACGAGCCGCTGCTCGCGCGCGCCTTGCATGCCGAATTGTCCAGCCTCTGGCCCGAGGCGCAGATCGTCAGCGTGGTCCATGACGGCGTGTCCGCGCTGGAGGCGGCCCGCCAGCACCAGCCCCAGGTCGCGTTTCTCGATATCCGCATGCCAGGCATGAGCGGCATGGACGTGGCGCGCGAGCTGATGGAGTTCGATCCGCCGCCGCTGGTGGTGTTCGTCACGGCATACGACCAGTTCGCGCTGGAAGCCTTCGAGCGCGAGGCGGTCGATTACGTGCTCAAGCCGGTGCAGCCCGAGCGGCTTGAGGCCACGGTGCACCGCCTCAAGGCGAGGCTGGCGGCCCAGGCGCAGGCCAGCGAGGAGGGCGGCGCCGCCCTCGATACCGATCGCCTGGCGCAGCTGCTGGCGCGCCTGGAGACCATGGAGCCAGGCGGCGGGCCCGGGCAGCATGCGCTGGCGGGCGCGCCGCAACATGGCTACCTGCGCTTTATCAAGGCGCTGGTCGGCCAGGAGATCCGCATCATTCCGGTGGATGAGGTGATCTACCTGGAGGCGACGGACAAGTACGTCAACGTGGTGTCCGCCAGCGGCGAGGCGTTGATCCGCACCAGCCTGCGCGAGCTGTCGCAGCAGCTGGACCCCGAGCGCTTCTGGCAGATCCATCGCGGCACGGTGGTCAATATCGACTGCGTGGCCAGTGCCGTGAACCAGTCGCTGGGGCGGCTCGCGCTCAAGCTGCGCAATCGCTCCGAGACCTTGCCGGTGGCGCGTCAGTACGCCTATCTGTTTAAACAGATGTAACGCGCAGGGCACCCCTGCCACGGGTGGTTTTACTCTATGATGCGGTATTCGCAGCGCGCCTCTTGAGCCTGGCAGCATGGCCGGCGCGCCATGCCAAGCCCAGCCAGATAGCCGCCCGATGACTGCCGCCACCCTCGATCCCGTTCGCAATCCGCTGCGCCACGACGCCCAGGTCATCGGCCTGGTCGGCCTGGCCCACGGCGTTTCCCACTTCTTTCACCTGCTGCTGGCGCCTCTGTTCCCGTGGATCAAGGCCGAGTTCGGCCTGAGCTATGCGGAGCTGGGCTTGCTGATGACGGTGTTCTTTGCCGTGTCGGCCGTGGTGCAGACCGCGTCGGGCTTCGTGGTGGACCGTTTTGGCGCGACGCCGGTGCTGTTCGGCGGCATCGGGCTGCTGGGCGCGGCGGCCTTGCTGCTGTCGATCAGCCCGAGCTATGCGATGCTGCTGCTTGGCGCGGGCGTGGCGGGGATTGGCAACGGCGTGTTCCATCCCGCCGATTTCACCTTGCTCAACAAGCATGTTTCCCAGCCGCGGCTGGGACATGCGTTCTCGGTGCATGGCATCTCGGGCAACCTCGGCTGGGCCGCGGCGCCGATTTTCCTGGTGACCATTGCCGAGCTCGGCAGCTGGCGCACCGCGCTCGCCAGCGCCTCGGCGGTGGCCTTTGGCGTGCTGGCCGTGCTGCTGGCCTTTCGGCATGTGCTGGATCCCCGCGCCGGCGCGGGAGCGGCGACCAGGGCGGGCGCACCGGCGGCCAAGGCGGGCGGCAGCATGCTGGCGTTCCTGAAGTTGCCGCAAGTGTGGATCTGCTGGGCCTTCTTCCTCGTCACCACCTTTTCGTTTTCCGGCATCCAGAGCTTCGCGCCGACCGCACTGACCCAGCTCTACGGCATGCCGCTGACGCTCGCCACGGCGTCGTACACCGTCTATATGTTGTGCAGCGCGGGCGGCATGATCGTGGGTGGCTTTGCCGCGGCACGCACCAGCAACCACGACCGCCTGATCGCGATGAGCTTCACGCTGTCGGGCTTGGTCGCGATCGTGGTGGGGCTAGGCGTGCTGCCGGCCGTGATGGTGCCGGTGCTGATGGGCGTGATCGGCTTTGGCGCGGGCACGGCCGGGCCTTCGCGCGACCTGCTGGTGCGTGCGGCAGCGCCTGCCGGCGCCACGGGCCGGGTTTATGGCGTGGTCTACTCCGGCCTCGATATCGGCCTGGCCAGCGGGCCTTTGTTCTTCGGCATGCTGATGGATGCGCACTGGCCGAGCTGGGTGTTCTTCATGATCGGCGCTTTCCAGATGCTGGCGATCTTCACCGCTGTCACGGTTGGCAATGGCAACCGTTCCCGCCGCGCGGTGGGGGCCAAGCCGGCGGCCAAGCGGGCGGCCGCCGGCTGACACGAACTGACGCACGCATTCGCACCGCATCCAATTTCCACTTTTCCGATTCGGGAGTCCTTCATGAGCTTTGCTACCACTGACCTGTGCGACGCCAATGAGGCGCGCCTGGCCGACGGCTCGCTGCGCGTGCTGTCGCCGGTATTCCAGCATTTTGGCAAGCGCGCCGCGTTCTCTGGCCCGGCGGCCACGCTCAAGGTGTTCGAGGACAACTCGCTGGTGCGCGAGACGGTCGAATCGCCGGGCAACGGCCGCGTGCTGGTGGTCGATGGCGGCGGCTCGCTGCGCTGCGCGCTGGTGGGCGGCAACCTCGGCGTGCTGGCCGAGAAGAACGGCTGGGTCGGCATCCTCGTCAATGGCTGCGTGCGTGACAGTGGGGAGCTTGCGGTGTGCGACATCGGCGTGCGCGCCCTGGCCCTGCATCCGCAAAAGAGCCAGAAGCGCAATGTGGGCGAGCGCGAGGTCACGGTGCAAATGCCCGGCGCCGTGGTGCGGCCCGGCAACTGGATCTATGCTGACGCCGATGGCGTGCTGGTGGCGGACACCAGGCTGGAGGGCTGAGCATGCCGGTGGTCTTTGTCTATGGCACGCTGCGCGCGGGCGAGGTCAACGACCTTAACGCGGCCGCGCGCAAGCACGGCATTGCCGCGCCGCGCCTGATCGGCCGCGCGACCGTGGCGGGGCGGCTCTATGACTTCGGCACGTATCCCGGGCTGGTGCTGGACGCCGCCGCGCCCGGCGTGGCCGGCGACTTGTACGAGGTCGATGCCGCGCTGGTACCTGTGCTCGACGAGATCGAGGAGGTCTATCCGGGGCAAGCCTCGTTGTTCGTGCGCGAGGAACGCATGGTGGCGGTTGGCGATCAAGCCGTCAGCTGCCTGCTTTACCCGGTGGGCGAGGACGCGGTCGCGGGCCTGCCGCGCATTGCATCCGGAGACTGGGTGGCCTACCGGCGCGCCCGCTAGCCCGCTCTCGTTTGAAACGCCATGCCGTGCGCTCGCCGCGCGGCCGGTCTTGGCGTAGCATCGGCAACCATTCCATCGTCCGATGTCATGGTCAAGCATGCACGCTCCCCATTCCCTTCCCAACCAGCGATTTGTCCAGTCCGGCGGTGTGCGGCTTGCCGTCAAGACCTGGGGCGATCCCGCGCACCCGGCCATGGTGCTGGTGCACGGCTATCCGGACAACAGCGCGGTCTGGCATGGCGTGGCGCCTCTGCTGGCCAACGACTATTACGTCGTGGCCTACGATGTGCGCGGTGCCGGCGGTTCTTCGGCGCCCAAGGGCGTGGCGGCCTATCGCCTGGAGCGGCTGACGGAAGATTTCAGCGCGGTGATCGACGCCGTTTCTCCCAATGCCCCAGTCCACCTGGTCGGCCATGACTGGGGCGCGATCCAGTGCTGGGAGTTTGTCACCGAGCCGCGCCTGCGTGGCCGCATCGCTTCTTATACGTCGTGCTCCGGGCCTTGCCTGGACCATGTCGGCCACTGGATGCGGGGAAACCGGCGCCTGTCGTTCACGGCGCTTTCGCGCTCGCTGCGGCAAATGGCCTCGTCCTGGTACATCTATATCTTCCACCTGCCGTGGCTGCCCGAGCTAAGCTGGCGGCTCTGGATGGGCCGCGCCTGGCCGCTTTACCTGAGGCAAACCGAGGGCATCGAGGCGGATCCCAATCCCACCCAGGCCGCGGATGGCCGTCACGGGCTGGCGCTGTACCGCGCCAATATGCTGCCGCGCCTGCTTTCACCGGGCGAGCGCCACGCGCACGCGCCGGTGCAGGTGATCGTGCCGCTGCTGGATCGCTACGTCAGGCCGGCGCTGTCCGAGGATCTGTCGCGCTGGGTGGGGCGCTGGTGGCGCCGGGAGGTCGGCGCGCGGCACTGGCTACCGCTGGCGGACCCAGCCGGCATGGCCGCGATGGTGCGTGACCTGGCCGGCCATATCGATGGTGGCCCGGAGCCGCTGGCATTGCGCCAGGCACGGATGGCGCCAAATTCCGAAATTCCATAATGCGGAAGGATGTTTTGCGCGGCAAAAAATGGTGATGCGTGGCACAACGGGCATTTCTCATGATGGAAGACTGCCTGCCACATCGTGGAAAATAACTTGTAAATATTTGATTATAAAAGATAAAAAAACTAATCAAGGACCGCATTCGGAGCTGTTGCAATGCGGTGTGTTTTTCTACACTCTTATATAAGACACATAACCTGAGCGGCAAAAAACAGGGGTGGTGAGGCCAGCAGGTCAGCGCCGCCGAAACACCCCCGAAAGCGCCCCTGCCGGCAAGTCGGCGCCACGGTCCGCCAAGCCTGTCGCAAGTATCCAGTGCCATCCCCGCTTTACACACCAGGAGAGTGAAATGTCCCGCGAAACCGAAGCAAGGAACCTGCAAAAAGAGTGGGATACCAATCCACGCTGGAAGGGCGTCGCGCGTCACTACACCGCCGACGATGTCGTGCGCCTGCGCGGCTCCGTGCAAATCGAGCACACCTTGGCCCGCCGCGGCGCGGAGAAGCTGTGGCACCTGCTGAACACCGAGCCGTTCGTCAACACGCTGGGCGCGCTGACCGGCAACCAGGCCATGCAACAGGTCAAGGCTGGCCTCAAGGCCATCTACCTGTCGGGCTGGCAAGTCGCAGGCGACGCCAACCTGGCCGGCGAAATGTACCCCGACCAGTCGCTGTACCCGGCCAACTCGGTGCCGCAAGTGGTGCGCCGCATCAACAACACCTTCCAGCGCGCCGACCAGATCCAGTGGAGCGAAGGCAAGGGCGATACCGATTTCTTCGCGCCGATCGTGGCTGACGCCGAAGCCGGTTTCGGCGGCGTGCTCAATGCCTTCGAACTGATGAAGTCGATGATCGACGCAGGCGCAGCCGGCGTTCACTTCGAAGACCAGCTGGCTTCGGTCAAGAAGTGCGGCCACATGGGTGGCAAGGTGCTGGTGCCGACGCGTGAAGCCGTTGCCAAGCTGACCGCCGCGCGCCTGGCCGCCGACGTGTCCGGCGTGCCGACCCTGGTGATCGCCCGTACCGACGCCGAAGCCGCCGATTTGCTGACCTCCGACGTGGACGAGCGCGATCGCCCGTTCTGCACCGGCGAGCGCACGGTGGAAGGCTTCTACCGCGTCAAGCCGGGCATCGAGCAATCGATCTCCCGTGCTCTGGCCTACGCCGAAGTGGCCGACCTGGTGTGGTGCGAAACCGGCAAGCCTGACCTGGAATTCGCCAAGAAATTTGCCGAAGCTGTTCACGCCAAGTTCCCGGGCAAGATGCTGGCCTACAACTGCTCGCCGTCGTTCAACTGGAAGAAGAACCTTGACGATGCCACCATCGCCAAGTTCCAGAAGGAACTGGGCGCCATGGGCTACAAGTTCCAGTTCATCACGCTGGCCGGCTTCCACTCGCTGAACTACTCGATGTTCAACCTGGCCTACGGCTATGCCCGCAACCATATGAGCGCATTCGTCGAACTGCAGGAAAATGAGTTCACGGCCGCCGAGAAGGGCTTCACCGCTGTCAAGCACCAGCGCGAAGTCGGCACGGGTTACTTCGACGCCGTGACCCAGACCATCGAAGGCGGCCAGTCGTCCACGACCGCCCTCAAGGGTTCGACCGAAGACGAACAATTCTTCGACAAGAAGGTGGCCTGAGGCTTCAGATCGCGAGATCGAAAAGCGGAATGGCTGACCGGCCCGATAGCCGGTCATCTTGAAGGGCGTGCGACCATCACGCCCCTCAATTAGGCGCCGCGCCGTCTCCCTCTCAGGGACGGCGCGGTTTTTTGCTTTTTGGGGGCAGCCTGCGGAAAATGTTAAAAAATGTGTCTGTGGCAATTATGTCATTTAATGGTTGATTGAGATGTTTTAGGCGATATGATGCTGTCCGTGTGCAAGCAGAGCCACACCGCAGGTCGCCGGCCAGCCGCCGGCACATCTCCACTCAAGTCACTGGCGAGCAACCCGGTCGGTGTCGATCCCAAGAAGGCAACAAACATGAAGCACAAACTTTCCCTCGCCGCTATCCTTGCGCTCTGCGCTGCCTTGGCCGGCTGCGCCGGCACCAATGTCGACGGCATGATGGGCGCGGGCACCTCGCTGCTCAAGGCGGCCTCGTTGAGCGACGGCGACGTCAAGTCCATGTCCGACCAGTCTTGCGCCGAGCTCGACAAGGCCAACAAGATTGCGGCCCCTGGCAGCACTTACAACAAGCGCCTGACCAAGATCATGGGGGGCCTGCAGTCGAGCGGCCTGCCCAGCGTCAACGCCAAGGTCTACCTGACCAAGGATGTCAATGCCTGGGCCATGGCCAACGGCTGCGTGCGTGTGTACAGCGGCCTGATGGACATGATGACCGACGACGAAGTGCGCGGCGTGGTGGGGCACGAGCTTGGCCACGTGGCGCTTGGCCACACCAAGAACAAGATGCAGGTGGCGTATACCGCCATGGCGGCGCGCGGCGCGCTGGCCGCCGCCGGTGGCACGGTTGCCGCGCTGTCGGCCTCGCAGCTGGGCGAAATGGGCGAGCAACTGATCAACGCGCAATTCTCGCAAACGCAGGAAAGCGCCGCCGACGACTACTCGTTCGACGTGCTGACCAAGAACAAGGCCAATACCCGTGGCCTGGTCACGGCGTTCCAGAAGCTGGCCAAGCTCGATGGCGGCAAGTCCAGCATGTTCTCGTCGCACCCTGGCTCGGACGACCGCGCCAGGCACATCGAAGACCGCATCAAGAAGAGCAGCTGATCCGGGCCGGCCTTGCCCCATAGGCGGGCCGGTCAAGCAAAAAGGCTGGCTGCCCTGTTCGGGGTGGCCAGCCTTTTTGTCGTTTGTCGCCAGGGCGCGCTCAGCGATACACGATCACCGGGATGTCGGTGTGCGTCAGCACCTTCTGGGTTTCGCTGCCCAGCAGCAAGCCCGACAAGCCGCGCCTGCCGTGCGAGGCCATGAAGATCACGTCGCAGCCATGGCGCTCGGCCGCGTCGATGATGCCCAGGTAGGGCACCGCAAAGGTGGACATGTCGGCGTCAAAGCTGATGCCGTCGGCCCGGGCGGCGGTTTCCACTTCCTTCAGGTATAGCTTGGCCTGGCTTTCGATGCGGTCCCTGAAGGCCTGCGGCGCTTCCACCACGATCTCGCTGAACGGTGTGTAGGGATACTCTTCCAGGCAGACATAGGCGGTGACCCGCGCGTTGATTGTCTTTGCCAGCTCCAGCGCGCCGTCGATGGCCTTCTTGGACAGTTCCGAACCGTCGGTGGGTAGCAGGATGTGCTTGAACATGCTGGGCTCCTTTGGGGCGAATGGACCGGGTTTACCTTTGGGTGGAGGCAGGCCGCACGGCACCTGTCAGCTTTCATTGTAGGCAGGGGTGGCGCATGCGGCATTGCCTTAAATCAAATCGGACTATGAATTGACTGCCAGTTGCGGCTTGCCGGCGGCGGATGCCTGTTCCGCGCGGCGCCAGTAGGCCGGGTTCCCATAGGTGTTCTTCAGGTGGTCAATGAACAGTCGTACCCGCAGCGGCAGGTGCTTGCGCTGCGGAAAGACAGCGTGGATGCCGATTGGCGGCGCCTGGAACTCGTCGAGCACCGTGACCAGCCGGCCGCTAGCGATTTCCTGCCCGACTTCCCACCAGGAGCGCCATGCCAGCCCGTGGCCATGCAGGCACCACGCGTGCAGCACCGCGCCATCGGTGCACTCCATGGTGCCGCCCACCTTGACCGTGACCGCGCGGCCTTCCTGCTGGAAGGCCCAGCCGCGCTGCACGTTGGCGCTGGCGCCGAAGGCCAGGCAGTTGTGACGGGTGAGATCCTCGGGCAGGGCAGGCACGCCATGGCGCGCCAGGTAATCCGGGGACGCCACCACCACGCGCCGGTTCTCCGCCAGGCGGATCGACACCAGGCTGGAGTCAGGCAGGTCGCCCAGGCGGATGGCGCAGTCGAAGCCCTCGTTGACGAGATCCACCACGCGGTCCGACAGGTCCAGCGTGATGGTCACATCCGGGTGCGATTCGATGAACAACGGCACCAGCGGCGCCACGTGCTTGCGCCCGTAGCCCGCCGGCGCAGTCACGCGCAGATGGCCGCTGGCCTTGACGCCGCCCGCCGAGACGCTGGCCTCGGCGTTGTGCAGGTCGTTGAGGATGCGCTGGCAGTCCTCCAGGAAGGCCGAGCCTTCGAAGGTCAGGCTGATCTTGCGCGTGGTGCGCAGCAGCAGCTTGACGCCCAGCCGCTCTTCCAGCGCGTCGATGCGCCGGCCGATGATGGCCGGCGCCACGCCTTCAGCCGCCGCGGCCGCGGAAAGACTGCCCCGTGCGGCTACCGAGACCAATGTCTCCAATTGTTTGAAATGATCCACGAAGCTCGCCAGTTTTGTGCCTCATGCCGCCCAAAGCAGGGGGTGGGTGAGGCAATGGGGTGGATTTGGTGCCTTATCTTTACACCGTTAGCGAAGATTAGTGGGGTAAAAGTAAAAGATCAAGTGACCTCGACCGACTTTGCCGCACTGCAACGTCTCCCTACAATGCTATGCATTCATTGGTGTACAGGCCCACGCAGTAGCGCTGGCCTGCCGGGTATGCCGGGTATGCCGGGTATGCCGAGTTTGTCCAAAGGAACCGCTCCAGCTCATGCAAAAGATCCGCGCAGTCGTCTTCGATGCCTATGGCACGCTGTTCGACGTGTATTCCGTCACCGCGCGCGCGGAGCAATTGTTTCCGGGCAAGGGCGAGGCGCTGGCGCTGCTGTGGCGCGAGCGTCAGATCGACTACACCCGCATCCGCTCGATGGCCGCGCCCGACGGCGCATACTACAAGCCGTTCTGGGCGCTGACAGTGGATGCGCTGCGCTATGCGGCCGAGCGCCTGCAACTGCTGCTGGACCCGGCCCTGGAGGCGCAACTGCTCAAGGAGTACGCGTGCTTGTCGGCCTTCCCGGAAAACCTCGGCGCGCTCAAGCGTCTGCGGGCAGCCGGGCTGCCGCTGGGCATTCTTTCCAACGGCAATCCGCAGATGCTGGATATCTCGGTCAAGAGTGCCGGCATGCACGGGCTGTTCGACCATGTGCTGTCGGTCGACGCGGTGCGCATGTACAAGACGGCGCCCGAGGCCTACGCGCTGGGCCCCAAGGCGTTTGGCGTGCCGGCAGGGGAGATCCTCTTCGTCTCGTCCAATGGCTGGGACGCTTGCGGCGCCACCTGGTACGGCTACACCACGTTCTGGATCAATCGTGCCGGTCATCCGGCGGAGCGGCTCGATGTGAGTCCTTCCGGCACCGGGCACGACATGAATGACCTGCTCGAATTCGTCCGCACCCAAGGTGCGGCGGTTTGACGGCGGGCACCTTAAATCAACCATCGATCACAGGAGAACACTGATGGCCATCACGCTGCCTGCGGGCATGAAGATTACCGGCGAAATCCTGCCGGCCTACGAAGACATCCTCACGCCGGCGGCCCTGGCCCTGGTGGACAAACTGCATCGCGCCTTCGAGCCGCGCCGCCAGGAACTGCTGGCCGCCCGTGTCGAGCGCACCAAGCGCCTGGACGCCGGCGAGCTGCCCGACTTCCTGCCGCAGACCAAGAGCGTGCGCGAAGGCGACTGGAAGGTCGCGCCGGTGCCGCCGGCACTGCATTGCCGCCGCGTGGAAATCACCGGCCCGGTCGAAGCCAAGATGGTCATCAACGCGTTCAACTCCGGCGCGGACAGCTACATGACCGACTTCGAGGACTCCAACACCCCCAACTGGCACAACCAGTTGCAGGGCCAGGTCAACCTCAAGGCCGCCGTGCGCCGCACCCTCACGCTGGATTCCAACGGCAAGCACTACAAGCTGAACGACAAGATCGCCACGCTGCAAGTGCGCCCGCGCGGCTGGCACCTGGACGAGAAGCACGTCACCATCGACGGCCAGCGCGTCTCCGGCGGCATTTTCGACTTCGCGCTGTTCCTGTTCCATAACGCCAAGGAACAGATCGCACGCGGCGCCGGCCCCTTCTTCTACCTGCCGAAGATGGAAAGCCACCTCGAAGCGCGCCTGTGGAACGACGTCTTCGTCATGGCCCAGAACGAAATCGGCCTGCCGCAAGGCACCGTCAAGGCAACCGTGCTGATCGAAACGATCCTGGCCGCCTTCGAGATGGAAGAAATCTTGTACGAACTGCGCGAGCACAGCGCCGGCCTGAACGCTGGCCGTTGGGACTACATCTTCTCGTGCATCAAGAAGTTCAAGGTCGACAAGAACTTCTGCCTGGCCGACCGCGCCAAGGTCACCATGACCGCGCCGTTCATGCGCTCGTACGCGCTGCTGCTGCTCAAGACCTGCCACAAGCGCGGCGCGCCCGCCATCGGCGGCATGAGCGCGCTGATCCCGATCAAGAACGATCCGGAGAAGAACGCCATCGCCATGCAAGGCATCATCAACGACAAGAAGCGCGACGCCACCGACGGCTACGACGGCGGCTGGGTGGCTCACCCGGGCCTGGTCGAGCCGGCCATGAAGGAATTCGTGGCCGTGCTGGGCGACAAGCCCAACCAGTTCGACAAGCAGCGCGACGACGTCAACGTGGCGGCCAAGGACCTGCTGGACTTCCAGCCGGAAACCCCGATCACCGAAGCCGGCCTGCGCATGAACATCAACGTCGGCATCCACTACCTCGGCTCCTGGCTGGCTGGCAACGGCTGCGTGCCCATTCACAACCTGATGGAAGACGCCGCCACCGCCGAAATCTCGCGCTCGCAAGTGTGGCAGTGGATCCGCTCGCCCAAGGGCAAGCTGGAAGACGGCCGCAAGGTGACCGCCGAGATGGTGCGCGCGCTGATCCCGGAAGAGCTGGCCAAGGTCAAGGCATTCGTCGGTGGCGACACCACGACGTATGACCGCGCCGGCGAGATCTTCGAGCAGATGTCCACGTCGGAGGACTTTGCCGAGTTCCTGACGCTGCCGCTGTACGAAGAGATCTGATCGGGCGGTAGCACTTGCCTGGCCGGGGCTTGCGCCCCGGTGTAAAAAACCGCAGCCTGGTGCTGCGGTTTTTTTTTGTGGGAGCGCCCGGCAGGGCGCACCCACTTGGGGGTGAACACATCAGTCAGCCGGCCAGCTGGCCGAGTGCATTCGCACGCGTCATCAACGCCCCGATGTCATCCTCCCGATCCGTGTCCACCACCGGGAATCGGCCCGCACTGGCCACAGTGCGCCCCCAATGAGGCCGCCCACGTCTGTCCCCCCGATCTCCTCGTCGCCTGGAAACCGATAGGCAGTGATGGATGGTCTTCGAGCATCCATCGCGCGCTCTCCATTCGCTCTCCATTCGCGCGAGAAAAGATGCGGGCGCGAAGGCAAACCTGCGCGGGCTTACTGCTCGCTGTGCCCAGATTTCATTTGTTGATGGCGGCATGTCGTCGAGGCGTTGCTTCGCGTTGTGCATGACGAATGGCCAGAAGTTCCAAGTGTTGATTTAATTGTTTTTATCAAAAACAAGAATTTTCTTGGGTTTATTTCATTTGATGAGACTTATGATTTGGTCACCGTCGAGTGGCTTCAGTGCCACTTCGTATCGTTCCGTGACTGCAACTGGCGTTCAGTGCGTCAGGCAGGGTGCGGTTCGGTTCGGAAGCCGGTGCATCGGTTCCCTGTGGACCGTATTTAAATCGGGGTGCGTCTAATCGGCCGATTCATTGCCCCAACTATCAACGGAAGAAGGAAATCACATGAAGCGTACCATTCTCGGGAAGCGTACTATTCTCGGCTCTCTCGCAGCCGGCTGCGTGGTCATGGCAGCCATGGCTCCCTCGCTGTCGCATGCGTTCGACGGCCAGCTCGACTTCACCGGCTCCATCACGGACGTCACCTGTACCATCAACGGCAAACCGGCCGGGCCCAACAATCGCACCACCGTGGATCTGGGCCGCGTGGACCCTGTCATCTTCACCGCCGTTGGCACGAAATCCCCCGCAGTGCCGTTCAGCCTGGTACTGGGCGGCGGCACGGCCTGCAAGGATAAAACGAAGGCCTCCATCTCCTTTGATACGGGCTCCGCCAACATCGATCCCGTCACCGGCAACCTGATTCTGCAGGGCTCCTCCGCGGCGCAAGGCGTGCAGATCGAGGTCAGCGACAACGGCAACAGTGCCACCGGCAAGATCGCGCTGAACCAGGCACAGGCGGCCCCTCAGGTGGCCACGATCACCGGCAACACCGCAACGCTGACCTACAGCGCGGCCTATGTCCAGACGGCGCCCGCCGTCACGGCGGGTGCGGGTAACTCGTTCATCCGCTACACGATGGCCTACTACTAAATCGAGCCAGGTTTCATTGCCAGGAATGCCATGACGTCGGTCGCTCGCATCTCTTCACTTCTTGCCGCCGCCGGCGTTGTGGCGCTCGCCGCCTGCGCCAGCGTGGCGCAGGCTTCCATTGTCATACAGGGTACGCGGCTGGTGTTCCCATCCGATGCCCGCGAGGTCACCGTAAGGCTGAACAACACCGGCAGCGAGCCGGTTCTCGTGCAGAACTGGCTGGACGATGGCCAGGCGGACGTGCCGCCCGAGAAAGTCAAGGTTCCCTTCGTGCTCTCGCCGGCGGTCAGCCGGGTCGAGCCGAGCAAGGGCGCGGTGCTGCGCATCGTCTATACGCGGGAACCACTGCCGGACGACCGCGAGACGGTGTTCTGGCTCAACGTGCTGGAGGTACCCTCGAAGAAGGAGGGCGGCGAGAACGCGCTCCTGTTCGCCTTCCGGAGCCGTATCAAGGTCTTCTTCCGTCCAGTGCAACTGACGGACGTCGATGCCGCTCCCGGCAAGCTTGCCTGGAAGCTGGCCACCGTGGATGGCCAGGGGCCGGGTGGAAAGGCGGCGAAGCAGCTTGCCGTGGAGGTCAGCAACCCTACGCCCTACTACGTTTCCTTCGGCCGGGTCGACGCCAGGCTGGACGGCAAGTTTGTCTCCGCGGGTGGTGGCATGGTGGCCCCGCTTGGCAAGGAAACCTTCGTACTGCCTGAAGCAAAGCCCGGCAATCATCCCGGTGCCCTGGTCCGATACGAAGTCATCAACGACTACGGTGGCCGGTACACGGAAGAAAAGGCATTGGCAAATTAGCCACCAGGCGGCCGTTTCAACATGAAGCGACGCGGTGCTGGCCGGGCGCGCGGCCAGGATCCGCAACGGCCGCCCAACCCCATGCCGGAAGGCCTGGTCTGTGCCGATATCGGCAACTATGTTCCCGGCGCGGAACTCAAGTTCGACCAGTCGGAGCAGACGATCTATCTCTCCGTGCCGCAATACTATCTGCGGCTGACCACATCGAAGAACTATGTCGATCCGCAGAGTTGGGACAGTGGCGTTCCGGCGCTGCTGCTCAACTACAGCACCAATATCTTCACCACGCAGAGCCAGGCGCACAACACCACCCAGGCCTACGCGGGCCTGAACCTGGGGGCAAACCTCGGGCCGCTGCGGCTGCGCCACAACGGCTCGGTCACCTGGGCGCCGCGCACCGGCACGCGCTATCAGCGTGGCTATATCTATGCGCAGACCGACCTGCCCGCGCTGCGCTCGCAACTGCTGGTTGGCGAGAGCTCGACCAGCGGCGAGCTGTTCGATCCGGTGTCTTTTCGCGGCGCGCAGATCTTCAGCGACGACCGCATGCTGCCCGAGACGCAGCGCTACTACGCGCCTGTGGTGCGCGGCACCGCCGGCTCGAACGCCAGGGTCTCGGTCCACCAGCGCGGCTTTCTGGTCTACGAGACCACCGTGGCGCCGGGGCCGTTCGAGATCAATGACCTGCAGGTTGCCAGCTACGGCGGCGACCTGCATGTGACCGTGACGGAGGCCAACGGGCAGGCGCGCACTTTCCTGGTGCCCTTCGCCACTACCGCGCAATTGCTGCGCCCTGGCGTCACGCGCTACAGCGTGACCGCGGGCAGGGCCAGCGATCTCTCCCTGCAAGGCAGTGGACAGTACATCGTCCAGGGCACGGTGCAGCACGGCATCAACAACATGGTCACCGGCTACGGTGGCGTGGCCTTCGCCAGCAACTATGCGTCCGGGCTGCTGGGCGGGGCGCTCAATACGCCTTTCGGCGGCTTTGGCGCCGACGTCACGTGGGCCAGGGCCACCGTGCCAAACGGCGATAGCCTGCGCGGTTCCAGCTTCCGTGTTTCGTACAGCAAGAACCTGCCGAACAGCGGCACCAACTTCTCTCTGCTGGCGTATCGCTATTCCACGCGCGGCTATCTTGGCCTGCGCGACGCGCTGATGCTGCACGATGCCGTCGAGCGCGGCGCGGCGCCCGATTCCTTCGCGCGCATGCGCAGCAGAGTGGATGCCAATATCAGCCAGCAGCTTGGCGCGCGCGGCGGCAGTGTCTACCTCAACGGCTCTTCGCTCCAGTACTGGAACCGGCGTGGCCAGGCGCTCAGTTTCACGCTGGGCTACAGCAACCAGTGGCGCGGCAACACCTATTCCGTGTCCGTGCAGCGCGTGCAGAACGCGGGGGGCGGCGGGGCGTTGTATGGGGGAGCTAGCAGCGGCAACAGCACGCTGGTCAGCCTCAACCTGTCGATTCCACTGGGAAAGTCCGCCCGCGGCGCGCCCGTCCTGAACACCTTCGTCACGCACGACGACCGTGCCGGTACGCAGGTTTCTTCCGGCGTTTCGGGGCTCGTCGACCAGCAGGGCAAGGGCTCGTACTCGCTCTCCGGCACCTATGACGACCGGAGCAATGCCACTTCGGGCAACGCCAGCATCAACTGGCGCTTGCCTGACGTCACGCTGGGCGCCAGCGTTGGCCAGGGTAAAGGTTACCGGCAGGCATCGGCCAGCGCGCAGGGCGGCCTGGTGGTTCATCCGGGTGGCGTTTCCATGGCACAGACCCTTGGCGAGACCATCGGCGTGGTCCATGCGGCGGATGCGCAGGGCGCCCGGGTCGGCTACGGCGGCGCCAGCGTGGACCGGCGCGGCTACGCGATCGTACCCAGCCTGATCCCTTATCAGTTGAACAGCATCGATGTCGATCCCAAGGGCATGCGCGAGGACGTCGAATTGAAGACGACCTCGCGCAGCGTCGCGCCGCGCGCTGGCTCGGTGGTGATGCTCACCTACGAAACCCGCAGGGCGCGCGCCGTGCTCATCAATAGCCGCATGCCCAATGGCGAGTTGCTGCCCTTCGCCGCGACCGCCATCGATGCCGAAGGCGGGACCGAGATTGGCGCCGTGGGCCAGGGCAGCCGCCTGGTGGTGCGCACCGAGAAGGACCGCGGCACGATCCGCGTCGAATGGGGCAAGAAGCCTGAAGAGCGCTGCGTGATCGACTACACCCTGCCCGCGCGCGTGGCGGGGAAAGGCAGGAGCTACGAGATGCTGGACCTGCCGTGCCTTCCAATGCCGGCCGGTGGCGTGGGCAGCAAAAAACTGGCCGCGCGTCCGTGAGGCCGAACCAACCCGGAGTCGGGGCCGGGCAAGCGAGTACCACCAGGACGGCAGCGCCGGGCAATCCGGCCGGCATGCGGAACCAGGAAAGGCCGAGCAGCATGAACAATCCGATCATCGCGGGCAGAAGCTGCCGCAGGCCCCAATGCAAGCGGCCGTGGCGAGGCGCCGGGGCCATGCTGGCCTTGCTGCTGTGCCTGGCGCCGGCCGGGGCGCTGGCGGCGTTGTCAATCATCGGCACCCGCTTCGTCTACCCCGCCGATCTGTCGGCGCTGAGCGTGAGGCTGCGCAATGCGGGCGACAGCCCGATCCTGGTCCAGGCGTGGCTGGACCAGGGAGAGATCAACGCCGATCCGGCCAGGCTAAGCGTGCCCTTCATCCTGTCGCCGCCGTTGCTCAGGCTGGACCCGGGGCGCAAGACGGTGCTCCGGCTGCGCTACACCGGTGAGCCGCTGCCGGAGGATCGCGAGTCGGTGTTCTGGATCAACTTTCTGGAGGTGCCACCGCTGGCCGAGGACAGCGCCACTCTTCTGCGCTTGTCTTACCGCACGCGCATGAAGCTGCTGTTCCGCCCGCCAGGATTGCCTGGCACTGCGGACGAGGCCATCGGGCAGGTGACATGGGCGTTCGTCACGGCCGGGAAGGCAGGCGGCGCGGTCCTGGAAGCGACCAACCCTACGCCATACCACGTGTCGCTGGCGCGGATGGAGGTCGAGCGCGGGGGCGCATCGGTGGAACTGGATGGCCAGACCATCGCGCCACTTGGCGTCACGCGGTTCACGCTGCCCGGCTTGAAGGGCGCCGCCGCGGACGAAGCAGTGGTGCGCTACGAAGCCGTCAAGGACAGCGGCGAACTGATCGCCGGGAATGCAAACGTCAAAAAGTAGCTTCGATGCAGGCCGATGGGTGGCTCGATGAGCAGGGCCAACGCCATCGGGCTGAGAGCGGCGCATGCACATCGAGTGGGCCGCTCATGAAATGAATGGGATTGCCATGGGAAAAAATCAAGTGAATGCTGGCCGTAAAAAATTTGTCGATGTCGATGTCGATGTCGATGTGCAAGCCTGCCGGGCGCGCGGTGGGCGGGCTGCGCGCCGCGCCTTCGGGTTGCGTGCCTGTGGTGTCGGCCTGATGCTGCTGCTGCCGGTCGCGGGGCATGCACAGGTGAATGCGCCTGCGCCCACTTCGCCCACTTCGCCCATTGCGCCGAATGTATCCGGCATACCCAGGGCCGGGCAGGCCATGCGCGATCTCGAGACCGTGCGGCCGGAACTGCCTGTGCCGTCCAGGGTGGAGCTGGACCTGCCCAAGGCGGAGGATGGCACCGCGCCCGCCGCACCCGCCGCGCCGGGGATACGCCTGAAGGTGCAGGGCTTTCGCATCGACGGGAACAAGGTATTCGACTCGGCGCAGCTGCTGCCCTTGCTGGGCGACCTGAATGGCAGCGAGCAGGATCTCGCCGGCCTGCGCGCGGCGGCGGACCGCATTACCGCGTATTACCACGAGCATGGCTACCTGCTGGCGCGCGCCTTCCTGCCGCCGCAGGATATCGAGGATGGCATGGTCCGGCTCGAGGTGATGGAGGGCAGGTACGGTCGGATCGTGCTGCAGAACAAGTCGCGCGCGTTTGACGGCGTGCTGCGCCAGCCGCTGTCGAAGCTCCGCAGCGGCGAGGCGGTGCATAGCGCGGAACTGGAAAGCAGCCTGCTGCTGCTCAACGATATCCCCGGTGCCGAGGCCAAGGGCACCTTGCAGTCCGGCACCGATCCCGGTACCACCGACCTGCTGGTCGAGGCGGAGGCCGGACCGCTGGCCGGCGGCAGCCTGGAGGCGGACAACTATGGCGGCTACTACACCGGCGAATACCGCCTGGGCGGCAGCTTCTACCTGAACAACCCGTTGCGGCTGGGGGATCAGCTGAGCCTGCGCGTGCTTGGCAGCGACAAGCGGCAGCGCTACTACCGCGCCGGCTACCAGTTGCCGGCCGGGCCCTGGTCCACGCGCGTGGGCGTGTCGTACTCGGATATGAGCTATCACCTCGGCAAGGTTTTCTCGGTGCTGGAAGCGCACGGCCGCGCCAGCATCCGCAGCGTGTTCGTCTCGCAGCCGCTGCTGCGCGGCCGCGCCTTCAACCTCAGCGCCCAGCTGCAGTACGACGACAAGCGGCTGCGCGACCAGATGGATGTCTTCGAGACCAACGTCGGCAAGCGCGTGGGGCTGTGGACCGCTGGCGTGAACGGCAACGGGCAGGACAACGTGTTCGGTGGCGGGCAGACCATGTTCTCGGTGAGCTACAGCACCGGACGGCTTCGCATCGACGATCCGCTCACCGAGTTCATTGACCAGATCAGCGCAAAGGCTGGCGGCAGCTTCAGCAAGATGAACCTGAGCGCGGCGCGCCTGCAGCGCCTGAGCCATCGCTTCCAGCTCTATGCCCAGGCCAATGCGCAATGGGCGGCCGGCAACCTGGACGGCTCGGAGAAGTTCGGCATGGGCGGGCCCTATGGCGTACGCGCCTACGCGCTCGGCGCCGGCAGCGGCGACCAGGGCTGGCAGGCCAGCCTGGAGCTGCGCTACGCGGTGGCCCCCGGCTGGCAGCTGAGCGCCTTCATGGACAAGAGCGTGGTGGACATCAACAAGCAGCCCTGGACCAGGGAGCGCAATACGCGCCGGTTGACGGGGGCGGGCATTGGGGGCGCTTGGGCCGGGCAGGGACATCAGATCAGCCTGGCGCTGGCCTGGCCGCTGGGCCAGCGCGACCTGAGCGGGGGGCCGGTGCGCAGCCCCAGGTTTTGGGTTCAGGGCGCGCAGTACTTCTGAGCGCGCCGTGGATCGTGTCGGAGCAGTACCCGTGCTGCAGGGATGGTTGCAGCTTTCTCAATAACAAGGAAAGGTCAATATGAACAATAACTATGCACTGGTCTGGAACCAGACGCAGGGATGCTGGAACGTTGCCAGCGAAGGGACTCGCCGCCGCGGCAAGTCTGGCGGCGCCAGGCGCGTGATTGCCGCCGCCGTGGCACTGCTGGGGCTGGGGGCGCTTGCGCCGGCGCATGCCCTGCCGACCGGCAATGTGATCGTGTCGGGCACCGGCAATGTCGCGTCCTTCAACAATGGCCGGGACATGTCGATCAACCAGTCGAGCGACAAGCTGATCATCAACTGGAACGGGTTCAGCGTTGGCGCGGGGGAGAAGGTCTTCTTCAACCAGCCCGACAGCAACTCGATCGCGCTCAACCGCGTGATCACTTCGAGCGCCAGCAGTATCCAGGGCCAGATCGATGCCAACGGCCGCGTTTTCCTGGTCAACCCCAACGGCATCGTGTTCGGGCAGACCGCCCAGGTCAACGTGGGCGGCCTGGTGGCCTCGACGCAGGACATCAGCAACGCGGATTTCAACAGCGGGACCTACCGCTTTGCCGGCAGCCCGGGCGGGTCGGTGGCCAATGCCGGCCGGATTACCGCCGCTGCGGGCGGCAGCGTGGCACTGCTGGGCAGGACGGTGAACAACACTGGCCTTGTCCAGGCACAGATGGGCCGGGTGGCGCTAGGCGCCGGCAATGACTTCACCGTGAGCTTCGATGCCGGCAACCTGCTCAACCTGAAGGTGAATGACGGCCTGGTGGGCTCGCTGGTGCAAAACGGCGGCCTGCTCAAGGCCGACGGCGGCCAGGTGCTGATGACGGCCCGCGCCGTTGGCAGCTTGCAGCAGGCGGTGGTGAACAACACGGGCATGATCGAGGCCAAGACCTTGCAGGGCAATGCCGGCAAGATCACGCTGGACGGCGGCAGCGCCGGCGTCGTGCGCGTGTCCGGCAGCCTGAACGCCAGCGCGATGGCCGGCCCGGGCAACGGCGGCACCATCGAGACCCGCGGCGCCGATGTGCAGGTGCAGTTGGCCACCCAGGTCAACACCCAGGCCAACAACGGGCAGACGGGCACCTGGAAGCTCAGCGCGACGGATGTCAACGTCGGCCAGACCGCCGCCAGTGGCGAAATCACCGCGTTTGGCGACACGCTCTCGCGCAACCTCGCCACCACCAATATCGAGCTGGCCAGCACCGTCGGCAATCTTTCGGTCAACGCGCCGATCAGCTGGAACAGCGGCAACAAGCTGACGCTGGCCTCGGCTGGCGATGTCAATGTGAACGCAGCGCTGAGCGCCACCGGCGTCAACGCCGGCATGGCCATGACTGCCGCCGGCGCCAACGATATCAACCTGAACAACAAGGTCACGCTCAGCGGGGCCGGCAACGGCCTGGAGTTGAACTATGGCCGTGCGCTGAACCTGAACAGCGGCGTGGTGGTCACCTTGTCCGGGACGGGGGCATCGTTCAAGTCGAACGGGTTTTTCTACAACGTGATCCAGAACCTCGCGCAGCTGCAGGGCATCAACGACAATCTGGGCGGCTACTACGTGCTGGGCAACACGATCAGCGGCGGCTGGTTCAGCGGCAACTCGCTGAAGTCGATCGGCGGTGACTACGGCACGTTCTACGGTGTCCTCGACGGCCTGGGCAATACCTTGAGCAATCTCTCGGTGACCAGCACCGGGCCTTCGTCCGGCCTGTTCTCGGCATCGTCCGGCAGCATCAGCAACCTCGGCCTGGCGGCGTTGTCAGTCACCGCGACGTCCGCCGATGCCGGCGCCGCTGCGCTGGGCGCGCTGGTTGGTCAGAACTCCGGCACCATCTCCAACGTCACCGCCACCGGCGTGCGCCTCAATAGCACCACCGGGCGGGCCCATTCAATGGGTGGCCTGGTGGGGAGGAACCTCGCCGGCGGCGCCATCGACCGCGCTTCGGTGAGCGCTTCCTGGCTGTCTGGCAGCGGCCTGACCCAGTCGATCGGCGGCCTGGTCGGTGAAAACGCGGGCAGCGTGACGCGCAGCACGTCGGATGTCTCCATCGGGGGGTTCATGCAGCGCACGGCCATGGGCGGCGTGGGTGGCCTGGTCGGGCTGAACGCCGGGCCCAACGCGTACATAGCCGATTCGTCCAGCCGGGGCACCGTCGGCACGGTCTACGGCGGCCTGAACGTGGGCGGCCTGGTGGGCTACAACAACGGTGGCGTCATCGAGCGCGCCTTCTCCGCCGGTAACACGGCCGCTTCCGGCAACGCCGTGATCGGTGGCCTGGTTGGCCTCAACGACGGCAGCGGCCGGATTGCCGATGCCTCTACCAGCGGCCGCGTAGACGGCCGCGGTGCCGCGGCCATCGGCGGCCTGGTGGGGCAGAACCGGAACGGTAGCCTGACCAACGTCAAGACCAGCAGCATCGTCACGGATTTTGCGGGCATCGATGTGGGCGGCCTGGCCGGCAGCAACGAGGGCGGCACCATCTTCGGCGCGGAAGCCGCCGGCGCCGTGACTGGCGGCGCCAACAACCACGTGGGCGGCCTGGTCGGCAGCAACTACAGCGGCACCATCCAGAGTTCGGTGGCGCGAGGCAAGACCTCGGGCGGCAGCAACAGCCACACCGGCGGCCTGGTCGGCTACAACGGCGGCGACCTGCTGGCGGTGGAAGCGAGCGGCGACGTCTCTGCCGGCGCGAACAGCTTTGTCGGCGGCCTGGTCGGCACCAACGTCGCCACCAATGGTGCCGCGATCGCGTCGGGCGTGGCCAGCGGCAACGTCAGGGGTGAAAGCCGCAGCATGGTGGGTGGCCTGGTTGGCCAGAACCACGGCATGGTCCGCGCTTCGTCGGCTTCCGGCACGGTGAGTGGTGGCAGCTATGTGACGATGGGCGGCCTGATTGGCGTGAATCAGGGCCAAGTCGATTACTCGACGGCGAGCGGCAAGGTCAGCTTCATGCCGTTCTACTCCCAGAACTATGGGGGCCTGGTCGGTGTGAACTTCGGTCTCATGCGTGGCAACCGGGTTGCCGGCAATGCTGCCCTGGTGCCGCTGGCCGGCATCAACTACGGCACCATCGTTGACTAAGGTGCTGAAGCCGTCCACCGAACTGCCTGCCTAGCAGGCCCCTTGCATGCCGTGCTCCGGCACGGCATGCAAGGGCATTTCAGTACCGCGCCATGGAACACAAGGACGGACATGCATTGCCGGCCGCGCGAGCCATGGATTTTGATGCCGCCTCGAAAGACTGGGGAGACAGGGGGGGAGATGGAGAGTTGCATGAATACCAATGTATTGCCTATCGCCGGGCGGCCGGGGGCGGCCGGGGGTGGCA